>JAFXIF010000050.1 GCA_017533325.1 Alphaproteobacteria bacterium | reverse complement strand
CATATTGTTACCTCTTCAAGGCAAAGACTATCATATTAGACGTAATGTGTAAAGCTTTTTTTATCTTTATATCGTTTTTTAGAGAAAAATAAAAAGAGTTTATATGTAAAATAGGTGGTGCACGATTTATCTTTCACATATTCGAGACTTGCTAAAGCCATTGAGACATGTACCTTACTAAATACATGCTTTGCCATCAAACAGGCACTTAACTTTCTTTCTAATATCAATTTAGGCTTCTTCATGTCATAAAAAAAACACCCCCGCAAGAGGGTGTTTTCAAATGGTGCGGAAAGCCGGAATCGAACCGGCACGGGAGCAAAGTCCCAACAGATTTTAAGTCTGTTGCGTCTACCAGTTCCGCCATATCCGCATTAAGAAATCTTGAATTGGTAGATTCGATAGAAAACATCATATCTTAAAATAAATCGCCCGTCAAGAGTTTTTTTTAAAAAAAGTGAAAAATTTTTATTTTTTTTATTAGGTATTATTTTTATTATTAAAATAGGCGTAAAAATTTTCTTTTTTATTTGCTGTTATATATAAAATAAGAAGGAATAATAATCAAAAAAAACGCTTTTTGATGAGTTGTGTGGAATTTAAAATGTAAACTTTATATGGATAATTAATAATTTTTTTAAATAAGTCTTGCTAAATCGTTTAAAAGTATGCTATTTTTTGATTATACACAAAAAAAGGAGTTTGCCCAATGGATGAATTTGATAAAATCAGAGAGTTAACCGAAGATTTAACAAACCGTAAAGAGCCGACTTTTACGGGATTTTATCAGACTAAGCCTTTAGAAGAACAGAAAAAAGAAGAAATTCAACAAGTTTCTTCTGAATTTTCAAAAACAGAAACAATGCCTGTTGAACAAGTTTTTGAGCTTAATCAAGAGGGGGCTTTAAATGCATCTTCTGTGCAAGAGCAGCAAAAAAAAGACGCTTTAGAAGAGTTGCCGTTGCCATCAGATGCGGAACAAGACATAAAGATTTATGATTTTTCAAAGCCGATTAAAGAGGAGCTTTCCTTTATCCCATTGGAAAATGAACAACAGGTTGAAGAGAAAAATTTCCCTTCATTAAAACTTCACCTTATCTTAATATCTGTTTTAATTGTTGTTTTAGGAATTTCTTTAACCGGATTTTTTATCTTTCAGGCAAGTGAGGCCGAATCGGAGGAAATTGAAACTATTTTAGCTTCTCCTGATGTTGTAAAAGAATTGCCTGAACATGCAGGGGGTATTGTTATTCCGGATCAAGATAAGTTGGTTTATAACCGTATTCGCTCCGATAATGTGACCACAAAAGTTGAAAGTTTATTTCCGGAGCCTGAAAAACCGGTGGTGCCTCAAATTTTAGCTATTGAACAAAACACGCCGGAACCAACGTTTGTTGATGTTAAAGAAATGAAAACGGTTAATCCGTTGGATGAGAAAAAAGAAGAACCGGCAAAACCTGTTGAGCCTAAAAAAGAGGAATTGAAAGTTGCTCAAGCGCCGGTCGTTATGAATCCTGTTGTTCAAAAAGAAGAGGTTTTAAAGCCGAAAAAAGAAGTGATTGAATTGGCACCATTAACTGCAACTGAAACAAAAAAAGCTGACACCCCTTCGAAAAAAGAAATTTGGCGTGTTCAATTATTTGCTTCCAATAACAAACCTGCGGTTGAAAAAGCATGGAAAGTAATGAAAACAAAACATGTTAATCTCTTGTCAAACATGTCATATTTAATTAAGAAGGTTGAAATTCCAAGAAAAGGAAATTTTTATCGTTTACAAGTTGGACAATTCCCGACCAGAGAAATGGCTGAAGGAATGTGTTCCAAATTAAAGGCCAAAAAGCAAGATTGTATACCGGTAAAGTAAAAGGAATAATAATGAGTGATTTTTTATATGGGTTAAGTGTTTGGGCAATCCCTTTGGTTTTATGTATGGTTGTTCATGAATTAGCGCATGGATATATAGCCTTAAAACTTGGAGATAAAACGGCTTTAAGGGCAGGGCGCTTAACCTTAAATCCGGTGGCGCATATTGATCCGATGGGGAGCATTTTTTTGCCGTTAATTCTGGTTTTATCGTCTTCACCTGTTTTATTTGGGTGGGCAAAACCCGTTCCGGTTAATTTTAATGCCTTAAATCGGCCTAAACGAGATATGGGGCTTGTAGCAGCCGCCGGTCCTTTATCCAATATTTTGTTGGCTGTTATTTTTGTGTTTTTCGGAAAGGTGGTTTTAGAAATTGTTCCTATTCACTCCCCATTATTTATGTGGCTTAAAGATAATATTGCGAATGGGATTTTATTTTCACTTGTTTTGGCTGTTTTTAATTTATTGCCGATTTTACCGCTAGACGGTGGCCGAATTTTGGTTTCTGTTTTGCCTAAAAAGTTGGCTTACCAATATCAACAAACGGAAGGTTACGGGATGTATATTTTACTGGGGCTGATGGTTTTACCGTTTGTTTTGGGAATTAATGTCATCGGGTGGTTTTTAGGGAGTATAATTCCTTATTTATATAGCTTTATTATGTGGTTGGCGTTTTAAAAAAAATCCGCCAAACGGCGGATTTTTTTTAAATCTTACCGGTTGAGCCGAAACCGCCACTGCCTCTATCTGTATTTTCATCAATATTTTCCGTTTCTTCAATCTTTGCTTGAATAACCGGACAAATAACGGCTTGAGCGATACGTTCTCCAGGGTTAATTGTAAAAGGTTTATCGCTTAAATTAATAAGAGGGGTTTTAATTTCTCCTCGATAAAAAAAGTCAACCGTCCCCGGCGAATTAATAATGCCGATGCCGTGTTTTGCAGCCAATCCGGAGCGCGGTCTGATTTGCAATTCATAATTGAAGCCCATATCATTTTCAGGGATCATTTCCATTTTAATTCCGCAGGAAATAAGCTTAAATTCATTGGGTTGAAGAGTAATCGGTTCTTCAATGGCTGCTCTTAAATCAAATCCGGAATCACCGGGATGTTTATAAGAAAGTTTTTCCCATTCCTTATGATATGAGGGTAGATATTCAATTTTTATTTTAAACATATTTTTTCCTTTTTTCGCGAATTTATAACAGGGCTTAAATCTAAAGAACAAATTTTTCTTTGTCAAATAAAAAAACAATAAAAAAGGATTGATTTTTTCAAAGAAATCTATATAGTAAGTTTTATATTTTTTAATATGAAAAGGAGATATAATGATGTTTATTTCAAATGCATTTGCCACAACGGTTGACTCGATGGCTCAAAACGCACCGGGTGGGGGAGATTGGATTCAGCTCTTATTACAAATCGCCCTTGTTTTTTTGGTGCTTTACTTATTGCTTATCCGTCCGCAACAAAAACGTTTTAAAGAACATGAAAAGGCGTTAAACAGCATTAAAAAAGGAACAAAAGTTATTGTGGGAGGCATTATCGGTTCGGTTACAACAATTGAAGAAGATAAGGTTAAAATCGAAATTTCGAAGAATGTCGAAATAACCGTTGTTAAAGCTTATATTTCTCAAGTTTTAGATGAAAAAAAATAAAAAGGAAGCAAGATGTTTGGATATTCTAAATTAAAAATAGGTGTTGTTGCTTTTACCATATTTTTAGGTATTTTATTTTCGGTACCGACATTTCTTTCACCAACAACTCTTAAAAGTTTGCCAAAATCAGTTCAAAGTTGGTTTAAACCCATTACATTGGGTCTTGATTTGCAAGGGGGATCATATTTATTAATGGAAGTGGACACTCAGGATCTTTTAAAAGAAAGATTGATAACACTTTCTGATTTATCCCGCTCTGATTTACGTAAAGCCAAAATCAGATTTTCCGGATTAAATGTTGTAGACGGACAAATGACTGTTCGCATTTTAAATGCCGGTGATTTGATGAGTGCCAAAGAAGTTATCCGAAAAATTGAACCGTCTTTATTAACCATTGAATCAGAAGAGAATTTGCTTAAAGTTTCATATACGGAAAAAGCAATTGAAGAAATGCAACGAAAAGCAGTTGAACAATCGGTTGAAATTGTTCGCAGACGTATTGATGAACTTGGGACAAAAGAACCGCAAATTCAACAACAAGGGTTAAACAGAATTGTGATTCAATTGCCTGGGGTTCAAGACCCTTCAGAAATCAAGGCATTATTAGGTAAAACAGCAAAAATGACTTTTCATTTAGTGGATGAAGAAACTTCCGTTCAAGCCGCTCAAATGGGCAAATTGTCACCGGATTCCATGTTGGTCAGCGGTGATGAAACAGGCTATATTGTTTTGAAAAGACGGGTTGTTGTCAGTGGGTCCCAATTAGATGGGGCTAAAGGAAGCTATGATGAAAATGGTGCTCCTGCTGTTTCTTTCAGCTTTAAAGCTGCCGGTGCAAAAGAATTTGCAAATGTCACCCGCGAAAATGTCGGTCGAAGATTAGCTATTGTTTTAGATGGCAAAGTGTTAAGTGCGCCGACAATCAATACGCCGATTACAGGTGGACAAGGAATTATCACCGGAAACTTTACCATGCAAGCAGCGAATGATTTAGCATTAATGTTAAGAGCAGGGGCTTTACCTGCACCACTTGTTGTGGCCGAAGAACGCGTTGTTGGTCCGGGATTGGGCGAAGATTCAATTAAAGCCGGAACGGGAGCCTGTTTAATCGGTTTAGCCTTTATCTTTGTTTTTATGTTAATTGTTTACGGTCCTTTTGGTATTATTGCCGACATCACTTTATTGGTTAACGGAATATTGTTATTAGCCCTTTTAAGTGTTTTAAATGCAACGTTAACATTACCGGGGGTTGCCGGGATTGCTTTAACATTGGCTATGGCCGTTGATGCAAACATTCTTATCATGGAACGCATGAAAGAAGAAATTCATAAAGGCCTTAAAAATCCACAAGAAGTTATTAAAAGAGGCTTTGAAGGGTCTTTCTCTGCTATTTTTGACGGTCAGTTAACAACGCTTTTTGCAGCTCTTTTCCTCTTTATGTTAGGGTCCGGATCCGTTCGCGGTTTCGGGATCACATTGGGACTTGGGTTAGCAACAACAATGTATGCTGCAATCGTTGTCAATAAAGTTATTTTTATGGTTTGGTATATGATTAAAAAGCCAAAAACAATTAATATATAAGAGGCTTATGATGTTAAAAAAATTATTTAGAAAAAGAGATTATAATTTTGATTTTATGAAAATCAGAAAAATCGGATTTTCGATTGCCATTATGTTGGTTTTAGCCAGTATCACATCTTTTTGTGTCAGAGGGTTAAATTTCGGTATTGATTTTCAAGGCGGTATTTTGGTTGAGGTTTCAACACAAAAATCGGTTGATATTTCAAAATTAAGACAAGATTTAAACGGATTAAAAGATTTATCCATTCAATCTGCCGGTCTTGAAGGAAATATTTTCCTTATTCAGGCGCAACCGGATAAAGGTCAAACAGGAGCTAATGTTGTTGACCATATCAAATCTGTCTTAGGAGCGGATTTTAATTATGACCGCGTTGAAGTTATTGGTCCGACCATCGGTGAAGAATTAAAGAAAAATAGCTTGTTAGCCTCAATTTTGGTTCTTTTGGCAATTGCTGTTTATATTTGGTTCAGATTTGAATGGCCGTTTGCAATCGGGTGTTTGGTCTCATTAGCCTTCACATTGGTTGTTGTTCTTGGATTATTTTCCTCATTTTATTGGGAATTTGATATGGTTGTTGTTGCCGGCGTCCTTTCTTTAGCAGGGTATGCTTGTAATGACACAATTGTAACTTATGACCGCGTCCGCGAAAATTTGAAAAAACATCGCGCTAAATCAACAGATGCAATTTTAAACCAAGGGATTAATGAAACATTATCCAGAACCATTTTAACAGGTATTTCAACATTGGTGATGATTTTTGTTTTACTTGTGATGGGTGGAACAACCTTAAGAGGTTTTTCTCTTTCATTATTCTTTGGAATTCTTTTTGGAACATTTGCTTCCATTTTCGTTGCCGTTCCATTGCTCAGATATTTTGATATCAAAGTTTTGGGTGATGAATCGGCCGGTGCTTACAAACCAAAAGAATAATATCTGTTTTTTTAATAAGATATCCCTCGAAGGTTCTTGTGAGAATTTTTGGGGGGT
Organism: Alphaproteobacteria bacterium; assembly: GCA_017533325.1. Lineage (GTDB taxonomy): Bacteria > Pseudomonadota > Alphaproteobacteria > CAAHEQ01 > UBA3637 > RGIG4140. Next base: position 37,924 of record JAFXIF010000050.1, on the reverse strand, counting down.
ATTTTTTTTATATAAACCATTATAAAAATACCTCCTTATTTTTATCTAAGGAGGTATTTTAAAGTTAACCAATCGATTTAAACATTAATCTTCAGCTTTTGCTAATCGTTCATAAAGTTTAAAACGCTGGTCAATTTGTTTTTGTGCTTTTAAAACCAATTCTTCATAATGAGGTGCATTGGTTTGTTTAACAGCTTTAAATCTTGATTCCAAAGCCATAAATTCGCTGACAGGTTTTGTTATTTTACTGTCTAATTGGAATGGATTTAATCCTTGTTCAGCTCTTCTCGGATCAAAGCGATAAAGTGGCCAGAGACCGGTTTCAACAGCAAGTTTTTGATGCTCAAGACCTTCTTTGCCAATATCATAGCCATGAGAAATACAGTGACTGTATGCAATGATAAGGGATGGGCCGTTAAAACTTTCAGCTTCATTTAAAACTTGCAAGGTATGCATGTCTTTTGCCCCAAGCGAAATACTTGCCACATATACACCACCGCTGGAAGCTGCAATCATTCCCAAGTCTTTACGTGGAAGTTCTGAGCCGGCAATGGCGAATTTTGCTGAAGCACCGATCGGGGTGGCTTTGGATCTTTGACCGCCGGTATTGGAATAAACGTTTGTATCCATCACCATGATATTAACGTTTTTACCGCTATATAACACATGATCAAGACCGCCGTATCCGATGTCATAGGCCCAACCGTCACCGCCTAAAATCCAAACGGATTTTTTAACCAAATAGTCGGCATTGTCGAGTAATAATTTTGCTTTTGGTGTTAAAATACGTTCTAATTTTTCTTTTAATTCTTTCACGCGCAACCGTTGCTCTTGGATACCTGTTTCTGTTGATTGGTCAGCATTGATGATACTGTCAACCAATGTTTCTCCAACTTCAACGGTCATTTCTTTTAACAGTTGTAAAGAAAATTCTTGTTTTGAATCAACGCTGGCTCTGATGCCTAATCCGAATTCAGCATTATCTTCGAATAAAGAGTTTGCCCAAGCAGGACCGAAGCCGTTATTATTTTTAGCATAAGGCGTTGTCGGTAAATTACCGCTGTAAATTGAAGAACAACCGGTGGCATTGGCAACAATTAATCTGTCACCAAACAATTGGGTCATCATTTTAACATAAGGCGTTTCACCACAGCCGGCACACGCACCTGAAAATTCAAAAAGCGGACGCATTAAAGCCAATGACTTGATGAGTTTCGGATTTAATTTGGTTCTGTCCGGATCCGGCAAAGACATAAAGAACTCAAAGTTTTTAATTTCGTCCTCTAAATGCGCATCAATCGGCTCCATCATAATGGCTTTTTTATCCGGATTTAACTTATCTTTTACCGGACAGGCACTGGTGCAAATACTACATCCCGTGCAATCTTCCGGAGCAACTTGTAAAATGAATTTTTCACCCAAAAATTCTTTACCTTTGTAATCGGCTGTTTTTAAAGTTGCCGGTGCATTTTTAAGTTGCTCGACGGTTGCAGTTTTGGCTCTGATTGCCGCATGAGGGCAAACGCTGACACATTTTCCGCATTGAATACAAATACTCGGATCCCAAACGGGAATTTGTGTTGCAATACGTCTTTTTTCATATTTTGCCGTATCGGTCGGCCATGTCCCGTCAGCTGTCCACTCTAATTTGCTGACCGGTAATTGATCGCCTCTGCCTTCAATAATTTTTCCGGTTACTTCTTGTAACAATTGGGGGGCAGTTGAAGGGATTCCCGGTTGTCTTGAAAGAGAGGAATCGGCTTTGCCGATTTCAATTTCATGTAAATGTTCTAAAGAAGCGTCAATAGCCTTAATATTAGCATCAATAATTTCCTGACCTTTACGGGCATAAGTTTTTTGAACGGCTTTTTTAATTTTTTGAATGGCTTCTTCTTTTGGTAAAACACCGGAAATAGCAAAGAAACAAGTTTGCATAATCGTGTTAATTCTTCGTCCCATACCGGTTTTTAAAGCAACATCAACCGCATCAATGGCATATAATTTGATGTTTTTATCAATAATTTCTTGTTGAACTTCTCTTGGAAGAGAGGCCCAAACATTTTCTTTTTTCTCACTGGTATTAATCAAAAAGACCGCATTATTACTGGCATAAGTTAACACATCAGTTTTAAATAAAAACGGGATATGATGACAAGCAACAAAACTTGCTTTTTGAATCAAATAAGGCGCTTTAATCGGTTTTTTTGAAAATCTTAAATGAGAAGTTGTCATACCGCCTGATTTTTTTGAGTCATAAACGAAATAGGCTTGTCCGAAATAATCATCTCCGTCTGCAATAATTTTAATTGAATTTTTATTGGCTCCGACTGTTCCATCCGATCCAAGACCAACAAAAATGCAACGGGAAACCTCTTCTGATTCAATATCAAAGTTGGCATCATAGTCTAAAGACAAATTTGTCACATCATCTTGAATCCCAACTGTAAAATGAGGTTTGGTTTGATTTGTAAAAACCGCTTTTGCCATTGCCGGCGTAAATTCTTTAGAAGACAGTCCATACCGCCCACCCAAAACTTTTGGCATGGAAGTTAATTTGCCGTTTGCAACACCTTCAGCCAATGTTGAAACAACATCCAAATAGAGTGGTTCTCCAACGGAACCGGATTCTTTTGTTCTGTCTAACACATTAATATATTGAACACTTTTAGGTAAAGCATTTAAAAAGTCTTCTTTAGGGAAGGGACGATATAAACGAATGCCGATAACGCCTGTTTTTGCACCGCTTTGATTTAAAACTTTGGCGATTTCTTCCAATGTTTCCACACTTGAGCCAATAGCAACAACAACTTGTGTTGCATCCTGCGCCCCTTTATATTCAACAAGGTTATAGCTTCTGCCTGTTACAGAGGCAAATTTTTCCATTGCTTTTTTAACAATTGAAGGGCAGTTATTATAATACTTATTGGCAGCTTCTTTGATTTGGAAGAAAACATCTGGATTTTGCGCTGTTCCCTTAATTTTCGGACTTTCAGGTTTTAAAGCGTTTTTGCTCATAAAATCAGTCGGAATATCTTTCATCAATTCTTTTAAATCATCATCTGATAAAAGCTCAATTTTATTGATTTCATGACTGGTTCTGAATCCGTCAAAAAAGTGAATGAACGGAATTCTGGAAAGGAAAGTTGACATTTGGGCAATGGCAGCCATATCTTGAGCTTCTTGAACACAATTAGAAGCCAACATGGCAAAACCTGTTTGTCTGCAAGACATCACATCTGAATGATCGCCGAAAATGGAAAGAGCGTGACCGGCAATGGTTCTGGCTGCAACATGCATAACAAAAGGAGTTAGTTCTCCTGCGATTTTATACATATTCGGAATCATTAACAACAACCCTTGTGAAGCTGTATAAGTTGTTGTCATAGATCCTGCTTGTAAAGAACCGTGAACAGCGCCGATTGCCCCGGCTTCTGATTGCATTTCCAAAACATCCGGAACTTTTCCCCAAATATTTTTCACACCGGCACTTGCCCAAGCATCAGACCATTCACCCATTGGTGAAGAGGGGGTAATCGGATAAATAATGGAAACTTCGTTTAACTTATGGGCAACCAAAGCGGCTGCTTCATTAGCATCAACCATTTTAATTTGTTTTTCAGACATTTTTATTCCTTTCGGCCAAAAAATTTTTTAATGAATTTTTTATACACGAAATAAAAAAAATTGTCTAGTATAAAACTCTTTTTTCCCTTGAAATTGTCATAAAAAAGTATTTCGTTATTTTTTTATTTACTTCTGCCGAAAAGTCGCTCAACATCCGGTAATTTTAACTCAATATATGTGGGACGTCCGTGAATGCATTGACCTGAAGTTGTGCATTCTTCCATTTGTCTTAAAAGAGCATTCATTTCGGGAATGGTTAAATTTCTTCCGGCACGAATGGACCCATGACAAGCCATTCTGGCGCAAATATCTTTAATTTTATCTTTAAGTAAAACGGTATCTTCAAATTCTTTTAAAGTTTGGGCTAAATCAACCATTAACTTTGAAATGTTTGTTTTGTTTAATAAAGCAGGCATCTCGCGAACAACAATACTGTTCCCGCCGAACGGTTCAATAATAAATCCGAATGTTTTTAACTCTTCAGCTCGTTCCAAAAGAATAATGGCTTCATCTTCTGATAAATCAATGATTTCCGGAATCAGCAATAATTGAGATTGCAAAGATTCATGATTTTTAATTAAACGTTCATAAGTTAATCTTTCATGAGCGGCATGTTGATCTGTAATGATAATACTATCTTTTGTTTGTGAAACAATATAGGTTTCATGCATTTGCGCTTTGGCAAATCCAAGAGGGGGAAAGATTTCGGTTTGTGGCGAGATTTGATTTTCTTGCTCTAAATGTTCTTCTTCATAAGATTTAACACTGAAAGTCGGCTCTGAAAAGTTTATGAATTCTTGTTTTTGAGAGGGCAAATCTGAAAAAGAATGAGGTTGAGGTTCTTGTAAACCAAAAGAATTATCACTTGTATTGAAATTTTCAATTATCTCTTCTTGTTTAAGCGACTGATTGAAAAAGGACGGTTTATTGAAAGAAAAGGAAGAGGATTTTGTTGAAAAAGGAACTGGAATGCTTTTTTCAAGCGCTCCAATGCCAATGGTTGAACTTGTTCTATGGCCGTTTTCGGCTAAAACATTTCGGATGGAAGAAACAAGCAGTCCTCTGATTTTTGGGGCATTTGCAAAACGAACCTCCGTTTTAGCCGGATGAACGTTTACATCGACTTCTTGTTGAGGAACTGAAAGAAAAAGCGCCAACACCGGATGAGTATCATGACCGATTAAACCTTGAAAAGCGCCTCTGATAGCTCCGATTAAAACTTTATCTTTTACAAATCGGCCGTTAACGAATAAATATTGATCTTGACTGGTTGACCGTGTATAAGTCGGCAATCCGACAAATCCGGTTAACTTTGTCCCTTCATAATCAGCTTCAATCGCAAGTGCGTTTTCATCAAAAGCTTTACCGATAACTTGAGCGATTCTGGTTAAAAGAGTTGCCGCTGGTGTATAATTTAATATTGTTCTTTTTTCATCAGAAAGTGAAAAATGAATTTGCGGATAGGCCATTGCCAAACGATTAACCGTATCTTTGATATTCAACATTTCGGATTGAGCAGATTTTAAAAATTTTAAACGGGCAGGGGTGGCAAAAAATAAATCTCTGACCTCAACAGTTGTGCCATAAGTGGCCGGAACGGGTGCCAGATCTTTTTTTATTCCGCCTTCAACACTTATTTTCCAGGCCTCATCCATTTCTTTGGTTCTGCTCGTTATGGAAAGTTTTGCAACAGAAGCAATGGATGGCAAAGCTTCGCCTCTGAACCCTAAAAAGCAAATATGAAACAAATCATCATCAGGGAGTTTACTTGTGGCATGTCTTTCAATGCAAAGTTCCAATTCACTTTTTGTCATTCCTTTACCGTTATCGGTAACACAAAAGTATGTTTTTCCGCCTTCTTGAATTTTAATATCAATTCTGGTGCTGCCGGCATCAATTGAATTTTCAATCAATTCCTTAAGAGCGGCAGAAGGCCGTTCAACAACTTCACCGGCTGCAATTTGATTGATTAAATTTTGCGGAAGTAAACGAATAGACAAATTACTCATGAATATATACCCGAATAGATTTTGAAATTGAAATAAAGTTTTTTTTCTTTTTTAAAATAATGGTTTTTGAATGAGTGGGAAAAGTCTTTTTTTTAAGAGTTCCCAAAAACAAATCCAATTCTTTTTTTGAAAGTTTTTGAGAGGCATTTTCCTTAATTTTTTGATAAATTCTTTCTTGTTTGAGATATAAGCGATAATTTTTTGAGATCAAATATAAGCCTTTATCAAAAAGAATTTGTGACAGTTCTTCAGAAAACGAAAGATTGTTTTTTTCTTTTTCATCTTTTTTCATAAAGTGTTTTATCATTTGATGCCTTATATAAAACTATCGCTCATATTTTAAAATTACCGGCGTAAACTCCTTACTTTTTCAATTAAAGCATTGGTTGAAGAATCGTGATTAAGTTTTTGTTTCTTATTAAGTAATTCCGGTAAAACAGCTTTTGCCAATTGTTTGCCGAGTTCAACACCGAATTGATCAAAACTGTTTATATTCCAAATAACACCTTGAACAAAAACTTTATGTTCATAAAGGGCAATCAAGCGACCTAAAGCTTTTGGTGTCATTTTTTCAAATAAAATGGTGTTGCTGGGTCTGTTACCCGTAAATGTTTTAAACGGAATTAAATCTTTTTCAACCCCTTCAGCTTCTAATTCTTCTTTTGTTTTACCTCGCATCAATGCTTCAGATTGAGCAATTACATTGGCAAGTAATATATCATGGTGATTCCCGGTTTCATTTAAGGAATAAATAGGGGCAATAAAATCAGCCGGAACAATATGCGTTCCTTGATGAATGAGTTGATAAAAAGAATGTTGACCATTGGTGCCGGCAGTTCCAAATAAAATCGGACCTGTCATATAATCCACCTCTTTTTTGTTTTTCTTAACACTCTTGCCATTGCTTTCCATATCCAATTGTTGCAAATATAACGGCAATTTATCCAAATATTGGTCATAAGGAAGAACGGCATAACTTTCCGCCCCGAGATAGGTTGTATTCCAAATTCCCATAAGGGCTAAAAGAACAGGGAGATTCTTTTCAAACGGCGTCTCTTTAAAATGTAAATCAAGTTCGTGAGCGCCCTCTAATAACTGGATAAATCCTTCATATCCGATTCCAATCATTAAGGATAACCCGATGGCAGACCAAAGAGAATATCTTCCCCCGACAAAATCCCAAAAAACAAACATATTCTTTGCATCAATCCCAAAAGCTTTCACTGCTTTAATATTGGTTGAAACGGCAACAAAGTGATGTTTGGTTGCTTTTTGCCCTAAATGAACGCTGATCCAATCTTTTGCTGTTTGAGCGTTCGTCATTGTTTCTTGCGTGGTAAATGTTTTGGAGGACACAATAAAAAGAGTTGTTTCCGGATTGCATTTGTTAAGTGTTTCGGTAATATCCGTGCCGTCAACGTTTGAAACAAAATGAAAATTAAGTTTCGGTGTTTTATAAAAAGAAAGTGCCTCTAAAGCCATTTTGGGGCCCAAATCGGAACCGCCAATACCGATATTGACAACATCTTTAATCTCTTTGCCGGTTGCGCCTTTAAATTCACCGGCGCGAACTTTATTTGAAAAAGTTTGCATTTGTTTTAAAACTTTATTGATTTTCGGCATCACATCTTCATCATCCACATAAATCGGTGTGTTGCTTCTGTTTCTTAAAGCAATATGTAAAACAGGTCGATTTTCCGTGGTGTTAATTCTTTTTCCGCTAAACATATCATTAATCGCTTCTTTTAAATGAGATGTTTTAGCTAATTTTAATAACAAAGAAAGCGTTTCATCCGTAATTTTATTTTTAGAATAATCCAATAACATATCTTGAAATTCAGCATGAAATTTTTCAAAACGTTTCGGATCGTTTTCAAAAAGCGCTTTTAAATTTGTTTTCTCAATTGTTTTGGTGTGTTCAAGTAAATCTGTATAAATCGTCATCTTTTACTCCGTTACAGACGAGGGTTGACCTTGTTGAGCTGGTATTTTGGGTAACACAAAAAATTCAGGCGGCATCACAATGGATTGTCCATTCACGATTTGAGTTTTCGCCAAAGGTGGTTTTTTTTGCGCACAGGCAGCTGTTAAACATAAACAAAGGCAAATAAAGATGAATTTTTTCATTTTTGTTCCTCTTCTTTTTTGAAAAATATTTGAATAAAAATAAAGAATGCTCCCAGACAAATAAAAGAATCTGCAAGATTAAAAGCCGGCCAATGGTATGTGTTAAAATAAAAATCCAAAAAATCAACAACATAACCAAATCTGATTCTGTCCACAATATTACCGATAGCTCCGCCCAGAACCAAAGAAAGGCCGATTTTTGTTTTTGTATCCGTTTCTTTTATCATCCAGTATAATACAAAAAAACAAATTAATAACCCCATGCCGGCTAAAAGGAAAGGACCATAACTGGTTGTATTGTAAAACAAAGAAAAACTAACGCCTTTATTATAAGTTAAAAAGAAGTTAAAAAAGGATGTAACAGGCAAGGGAGTGTGAAGCTCAAGGGCTTCAAGAGCCCATCTTTTTGTCATCTGATCCAACATAAATGAAATAAAAGCAATGTTAAAGAGCAGAAAAAGCAAGTGTTTGTTTGATCTTTGTTTAAACATCAAAAAAATCCTTTCATTAAGTTAATTAGTTATAATATAAGAATTTTAAAATGTCATCTTTTTTTTTATTTCTTTTTTAAATTTCTGTGTTATAATATTTATATGACAATACAAATGAAACGACCCGAGAAAAAATTTCAAGATGTAAAGGTAAGTGAAGAAGATATTGCTTTATTTACTTTAGGCATTGATAAGAAAGAATTTCTGTTGCCTTCTGAACGGCAAAGTTATCTTTCTGACCCAAGAGCCGTTGCCTTGGTTGAAGATATTCAAAAAGGCAAAATCGTCAGCAATAAAGATTATCGGGGAATTAATTTAAAAGGAGCCGATATTCGTGGTGCCGATTTTACGGGGTGCGATTTTTCAAGAGCTTGTTTTAAAGAAACAAAGGCTTCAAAATGTTGTTTTAGAGGCGCAAAATTTAATGAGGCTTATATTGAAGACACTGATTTGACCGAGGCTATTTTTGAAGATGTTTCCTTAAAACGAGTGTTTTTAAGAAATAATTTTGTAGATGAAACCTTTTTTGATGAAAAGGCTCAAAAATATTTTGCTGAGTTTGATAAGTTTTTATCACTGGTTGAAAGTGGAAAAATTGATATCAGAACATTAACAAAAAATGAATTAATGTCTGTTGATATCAGGCGCCTTGATTTAACAAAGGTTAATTTGTTGGGGCTTGATTTATCGCAATTTATTTTAGATGGTGTTAATTTATGCGGAACTTATATTGATCCGAAACAACTTTTAAGTTTAGGGTCATTACAAAAAAGATATTATGATTTAAGGCGGACAAAAGATAAAAAAAGAAAAAAAATGGAAGAAGCTCTTTTAAAAGAAAAAGAAGAAGAGTTGCGTTTGTTTGGCCTTCGGCAAAAAAAAGAGGCAGCTCCGGCGCAAATGCCTTTAAAAAAAGCGGGTAAAAAACAACTTGTGCCGGAAGGATATATCTTATGGCCACAAGCAAAAGAAGAGGTTGACGAAATCGATATTCAAGAGGATACACTTGTTGAAGCGCCGTTAGAAACAAAGCCTGTTATTTTAAATAATATAGAGCAAAATAAACCTGAAGATAGCATTAAGAAAATTTCTTCCAAACAAAGAGAAGTTAAAAAAACAAACACAAAGATAAAGGGGTAAAATGAGGTGGCAAGGGCTTAGTTTTTTAAAACCGAAAAAATTTGCGATGAACGCTGTTAAGTGGTGGTTTTGGCGTGCCCTTATCGGCATTATGATTTTTTGGGTTTTGCTGACTTTTTTTATTCCGTTTTCAAGTGTAATCGCTAATCATTTTTCCAGTGAAAGTTGGGAATATCTTTGGAATTATGTTTTAGATGTGGCCTCCGGTAATTTATTGCGCCCATTTACCGGATATTTTATTTGGCTTGAAACATATACATTCAGTGAACCTCTTCATATAACCTGGACAAGTTATTTTGCTTGGCGAATTTTGCTTTTCCCGACTTTCTTATTTTTGGGATATGAGTTTATGTTATTTATCCTTAACCCTTTCTTTTTGGCACCTCAAATTTTTGGAGATGGACGAGAAGCCATTGAAGAAGATGTCCAAAAATGTGGCTTATTTGACGGGAAACACTTGTTTTTGGGGTTATTTAACGGCAAAAAAATGAAATTGCCGGATACAAGATCGGTTTTTTGTATCGGGTGCCCTTCATCCGGTAAAACAATGGGGGTGATTGTCCCTGCGATTTTGGAAGAAAAAGACTCAAGTGTTATCGTTCACGACCCAAAAGGTGAATTAGCTCAACTTACAAGTGGATATCGCTCAACATTGGGTCCTGTTTTTATGTTAAACTGGATGGGAAAAGATGATCCGGAAAAAAATATTCGTTGGCCATCTTGGAATCCGATTGGAGAAGGAAATTTACCTTCCCTTGAAAATGGGCGTGAAGGATATATTGATACCCTTGTTTCTTATTTGATTCCGGATGGGCCAACGGGAACAGACCCTTATTGGGTAAAAACGGGAAGAGGCTGTTTAACAGGGTTAACCGGATATCTTTGTGGCAAAGTGGATCAGGCAAAAGCAAATGATTATTTTCTTTACCGGCTTCAACATAATCAAATGGATGAAGCTGATTATGAGGTTTTGTCTTCTTATTATGACTCCATGCGGGATTTCAGTGAAGTTGAACAAGCCAGATTACACCTTAAAAATAAAACATTAACGATTGATAATTATCTTCCGATCGGGTCTTGGGATTTAATTCCGGATTCTTGGCGAGGAATGGATGCTTGCTTTGCCATGCTTTTAGATATTATTAACAATGCCCAAATTCAAGCCAATCACCAAATTTCATTAAAACAAAAACAACAAGATATGAGTGCTTTGGATATGGATGCCTGGCAAATGATTTTTGAAAAAATTGTTCTGGAAACGGCGTATTACGGATATGGCCGAAGAACATTGTTGGAGCTTAATCAAGTGTTAACATTACCGGATAAACAACGCGGATCGGTTGTTTCCATGGCGCTTTCCGGTGTGAATATTTTTAAAAATGCTGCCGTTCGTCATCATACCTCATTAAATGATTTTAATTATGAGCAATTGCGTGGTATGAAAAACGAAAAAACGGGTAAATATGAGCCGGTAACGGTATATATGTCTGTTCCTTTTTCGGATTTAAATGCTTGCGTCTTGTTGAGCAGTCTTTTTATTAATATGGCGACTCAATATTTAATGGAATTCGGTCCGAATGAAGGCGGAGCAGGGCCGTGTCCTGCAAGTTTTATTTTAGATGAGTTCCATCACATGCCATCTTTAACAAGCATTACGGACGGGATTGTTTTTGGGCGTTCCAAGTCGAATAAATTTCTTGTTTGTGTGCAAGATTGGCATCAAATTAAAGTTAAATACGATCAAGAAACGGTTGATGTGTTAATCAGTGCCGTTGCGGCAAAACTAATTAAACGGCATAATAACCCTGAAACACGTGGACCGCTTTTAAAAGGGCTTGAATCTTTAACAAAAGTCATTCCGTCATATAGTTCAAAACGAAGCTTTTTAATTGATGTTTCAGGACCTTTAATCCCAACGGCTAAAAGTAAAATGGGCTTTAATTTATGGTGGGATTTAAAGCGTTCTGTTAAAAAGAAAGCAGATGGTGTTATCGGTGGATCCGGTATTTTATCTATGGCTCCGACAAAACAATTACTCCTTTATTCGGGACACTTAAACAGACCGATTAGGGCAGAAACGCCGCTTTGTTTTAAACATCCGGAATATAAAAAATTAACCTCAATGAAACCGGCGCCGAAAATTCCTGATTATATCGAAAGAAAAGCCGATCAAATGCAAGTTGTCGGGCAAATACAATTTAAACCGATTATTGCTGAAGATTAATAATCCAGTTTAAATAACTCGCAATTATCATGAGTCATACCGGAAACAACTTTAATGGTTATTTTTTTAGGATTATGCAGGTTCATAACATATCGCTCAGTCATGCTTTTGGTCACAATTTTGTCATCTGAACCGACATAATGTATTTGAGGCGTTTGGGCAACAAAGACTTTATTTACAAAATCTTTATTTTTAATTTTAACGTTATCGTTTTGTCTTTCATAAGAGTAAATATCTAAAACCCCGGCAATGGTTGTTACTTGTTTGGCTCTTCCAAAGCGGTTGGCTAAATTAAAGGCAATAGGGGCAGCATCTGAATAAGCAACAAATTCTATATCTTTTGGTTTATATTGTTTGATGAAAAATAAAGCCAATTCATACATTTCATTTAAAATTTCAGGATTATACCTTTCTTTGCCCCAAATGTCTTGGTTTTTGCAGACTTTACTATCAAGATATTGGCAAGGCCTTGTTAAAACAATGATATTATCCGTTCTGTCTTTCCCAGCCAATAAAAGAGCCATTGGCTTTTCGGGATTTGGCGTGCCGTTTCCTTCAATATAAAACCGAAGTGTTTTGTTTAACGTAATATTTTCTTTTTCAAAGGTCAAAAAATTCATTTTACTCGTTTCAACAATTCTTTCTTTAAATCCGTCTGGAGCATGAGGAATTGAAGAACAGGCTGAAAGGAAAAAGACAAGACTGAAGGCACTTAATAAGCGTTTTTTAAAGATCATGTTTTGTTAACTCCATTAATGATAAATTTTCTGTCCAAAGTAAATAAGTTTTAATCATCTTATCAGGGAAAATTTCTTTTAGCAACTCTTTATACATCATCATTTGTTTTATATAAAGGGGAGGGACAAATTTTTCTCTTAAGGGAACATGTTTTCCTGATTTAAAATCAACAATTAAGACAGCATCATCTGTTATAATCAATCGGTCAATTTGACCGGAGACAACTTGATTTTTAACAACGCCGACAATCGGAACTTCAGCTTTTGATTCTTTTGAAAACAAGTGATTAAATTCTTCTTTTTCAAAAACATCAAATAAATTTTCAGGGATATCAATTCCATCCGGTTTTAACCGAAGTGCCACCTCTTTTCTTTTTTCAGGTTCAATATCAGGTAAATATTGCAATAATTGGTGAATAAAGGTGCCACGTTTCATGGCTTTTGCTCTATCAAGACCTAAAACCGTGTCCGTCTCAACCACTTCATCTTCCATTTGAGAGGGCATTAATGGTTTTGAAAGGGCTGTTTCCAGGGGCGCTTCTTTAAAAACAAAAGCGGGAAGTTCAGTTTTTTTGTTTATACGCTCTTGATTTTCTTCTCCCTCTGCTTCTTTTAATTGCGGAGAAAAAATACGAATAATTTTATCTTCATCCGGTTTTATCTGGTGGTAAAGAAGAGCAAATTAAATCATACCAATTATGGGTAAAAGTTTGTTTTTTCTTCTTTTTATTATCCCATCCGCAAATATAAAGTCTGTCCTTTGCTCTTGTTAACGCTACATATAACAATCGATTGGATTCTTCAATTTCAAGTTCATCTAATTTTTCATATAGTCTTTCAACTTCATTTGTTTTTAAAGCTGCGGTAGCAATCCATAAGGGTAATTGGGTATCGGTCCATAAAAAAGTATCCTTTGATTTGGGGACTCCTCGTGTATCAGGTAAAAAAACAATGTTCCCTTGCAATCCTTTTGAAGCATGCACGGTCATAATTCGAACAGCATCAATACCGGATTGATCTAAATCTCGTTTAATTTCAACTTTTCGGTTTGAAATCCATTTTAAAAAGTTTTGCAATGTAGGAATCTCAGTTTCTTCAAAATGAAGGGTTAAAGATAAAAATTCATCCAAAGCCTCATTTGCTTCCGTTCCCAGTCTTTCAACAAAAGCCTTTCGTCCTTTTAACGGTCCTAAAAGATAAGAGAAAAACTCAAAAACAGGCATTTTATCCGCTTGATTTAAAATTAAAGATAATTTTTGAGACAGATCTTGTTTTTCCTTAATAACTTGTTGATAAAGAGATAAATCTTTTCGATAGTGAGCTAATTTAAACAAGTCTTCTTCAGAAAGTTTAAACAAGGGACTTTTAAGTAAACACGCCAAATTTAAATCATCTTCTGGTAATAAGGCAAATCTTGCGACACAAATTAAATCTTGAACGGCGATATGTTCCGTTAAAATGATTCGATCAACGCCGGCAACAGGGATATTCCTTTCTTTTAAAGCACGAACCAGTTCGGAAACGATTTTATTTCGGCTTCGAACCAAAATCATAATATCGCCGGCTTGAATGGGGGTTCCTCTTGAAGGAAGAATTTCTTTTCCAATCATTTTAGAAATTTTATCAGCAATTCGTTGTGCTAATTTTGTTGCACTGGCAGGCGTTTTATTCGGTTCCGGAAAACTCCAATTGGCAAGACTTTCTTTTTCTTGTCCTTCTTCTAAAGGCCAAATTTCAACCAACCCACCGTCTTTTGACCGAAAGGGAGTATGAACGGCTTCTTCGTCCTCATTTAAAAGCCCTTTCTTGATTTTTTTATTTTTCAAAATCAAATTAACCAAATCCAAAACTGCGGCTGTTGAACGAAAAGAAACGTTTAATGGAACCGTTTCAAAATTTTTTTCCGATCTTTTGACTTGTTGTTCAAAAAATTGATGCATTCGTTCAAATTCATTCGGGTCCGCCCCTTGAAAGCTATAAATAGATTGTTTTTTATCCCCAACGGCAAAAATAGTGCGCACTAAATCAGGACGCGACCCAAGGCCCGAGAAAAACTCTTCGGCAATTAAGCGCACGATTTCCCATTGCTCCGGATTGGTATCTTGCGCTTCATCAATTAAAATATGGTCGATACCTCCATCTAATTTATATAACACCCATTGCGACATACCGGACTTTTTAAGTAAATCCCTTGTTAATGAAATTAAGTCGGAATAATCCAAAAGAGAGTCTTCTTTTTTAAGTTTTTTATATCTTTTTAAAATATGGGCAATAATATCTGTTATGGCACAGGTAACATTAACCAGATCAAATGCTTTTAATCTTTGATTGATTTCATAAACAAGATGCGCCTTGTCTTCTTCCTGATGTTTTTTTAAAATGGTTTCATCTTTGGTAAGATATTTGTTTTTAAGTTCAAAAAATTCTTCAATTTCAAAATATTTATTGATAATCTCTTTTTTTGTTTGATATTTTTCAATCTGAAAATATTTTTTTAATTGGTTTTCAAGATTGTTTTTTTCATGAAACGAGCTGAGGCGCTCATCTAAAAGAGACTGATTTTGTAAAATCATATCAAAAATGCCCTTGATTGATTTTTCATAAAAATAATCACTCAAAAGCATGGCTTTTTTCTTAAATTTAGGATGAACAAAGGTTTCTGAAATAGCCTGATGCATTAAAGCATGCGATTTTGTTTCCTCAATAACTTCAAATTGTGGCGGAATAGAAGCTTCAATCGGAAAACGTTTTAAAACAGATTGGCAAAAGCTATGAATGGTCATAATTTTAAGCCCCCCCGGGGTTTCCAAAACCTTTACAAACAAGGCTCTTGCCAATTTTAACATTTCTTTTGTCGGCATCACGCCTTTTAAATTAAACAAAAGTTTTTCCAATTCGTCATCATCGGCAATTGCCCATTTTTTAAGGGTTGCTGTGATTCGGTTGGCCATTTCGGCAGCTGCAGCTTTTGTAAACGTTAAACAAAGTAAGCGTTCCGGTTCAGATCCTTGAAGTAAAAGGTTTAAAACCCGATCGGTTAAAACTTTTGTTTTTCCAGATCCTGCAGAAGCTGAAACCCAAACGGAATTTAAAGGGTAGGCGGCTGTTTGTTGCTTCTTTGTAATTTCAGTTAATAGTTCCATTTAGCCCTCTTCATCTTCTTCATTTAACCATTCTTTTTCTCGGCTGAGCAAAGCATATTCATTATAAGTGACTTTATCAGGTCTTGGAGATGCTATATAAGGCGTTTTTTCATCTCTGAACCGATTTAAAATTTCTTTCACACCTAAATAGGCCTCGTCAATTAATTCTGACGGGTCTTTTTTAGAGCGAGATGACGGAATGGTATATTTTTTCCCGCCTTCTTTTTTCCCGTTGATATGCCAATAAGCCAGCTGAATATCTTTTGTTTCTTGAAATTCTTTAAATCCTTTTTCTCTTAAAATAACGGCTTCCAATGTCATTTGAGGGGATAAACCTGATTCAACCTCACTTCCGGACGGTGGCGTTCCGGTTTTATAGTCAATCAGTTCATAAATATTTCCCTTTAAAGAGTCAATTCTGTCGGCTTTGGCCGTTAAGGTAAAGCAAGACCCGTCTTTTAATGAAAAGCTGATTTCCCCTTTTTGTTCCGGTAATGACAAAAGAGTAAATACTTTTCTTTTATCTTGCTCATTTGCGATAAACTCGGAAACTTTTTCAATTTTTTCTTCATAAAAAGCTAAATTGACGTCATTAAATCCTTTTTCTTTTAACAATGAGGTTATTCTTGCTTTTAATTCATCAGCACAAACATTTAAAAAGTCTTTTTGGAAAAATTCCTCCAATGCCTGATGAACGGCCGACCCATAAACCAAGTTTTCTTGTAAATCATCAATATCATTCAAGGGGAATAATTTTAAAATATGTTTGGCATAAACGGCATAAGGATTTTTCATTAATAATTCAATGTTTGTTACCGATAATTTTGTCGGTCTTGACTCAACCGGCGGTGTGGGAGAAGGGCGTTCCGTTTGTTCAATTTTATCAGCTTTATCCAACAATCTTGCATAATCAGGTGTTTGAATATCCCACTTGATATGGCTTGCATTTAAAACAGCTTCCATCCTTGAAATAAAACGAGATGGAATTGTTTGAGAGCCATCAGATTTAACAGATCTTGTTAAATAAACTTCAGGACTTAAAAAACAATGCGCAAAATCCATGCTTTGAGAAGCAATCTTATTTTCAATTGCGGGTAATTTTAAAGATTTTCTCATTCCTCTTGAAAGCCAAGGTCCCATATCGGAAAGAATAGGGAATGAGCCTTCATTTAATCCCGAAATAATGCAAACATCCGGATGGGTCAATCGCGCTTCAATCGGTCCTAAAATATCTAACCTTTGGTGCATTCCGTATCTGGCACGAACACTGATACCGGATAAAAACAGCTCAATAATATTCGGGTAATCTGTCGGCTGGATAAGGCCTAATTTTGAACTATGTTCCTTAAGTTCAACAAAAAGTTTATAGGCTTCTTGCCCTGCTTGTGATTCCCACAATCTTTGTGTTCCTGTTCGATCAAGACTGGTTGCCAATTCTTCGGCAATTTTTAAATGCTCATTTAAAATATCTTCAAATTCAACAGGTTTATTTTCCTTAAAAAACTCAAGAAAAGTATTTAAATTTGTGTTAAGCGGAATTTGAAAGGGTTTTTGGTCTTTTCTTGCTTGTTTTTCCACTTTTTTTACTTCTTTTCTAAAATCAGTCGGCATTTTGCCATCTGCACTTAACGGATGTTTTAAAAGAGAGAGAAGGGGACTTGAAGATGTTAAATCTCTTCCAAGGGCAGCAATTAAAGAAAGATAAACGCCAACCGGCGTATGATGCAAAGGGGTTCCCGCAGAATCATCTAATTCAACACCCCATCTTTTCATTTCCAAAATAACACGTCTGGCAAGCATTCTGTCATTTGTTACCAAAGCCGCCGTTTTTAAAGGCGTTTCAAGTGTTTCACGCAAAATCAGCGCAATAGCCAAAGCTTCTTCATTAATATTTTCGCAATCAATTCTGGTGACATGGTTTAAAACAGACTCGTCTAAATTTAAAGTGCGCCACTCCGAAACTTGATCGGCGGGTCTTAAAGACTCGATAATAAATTCTTCTCTGGGCGAAAAATCGTCGGAAAGATTTTCAATTTGTTGTGGGTAAAGTTTTAAGAAAGACAGTAATTTTTTAAAAGAGTAATGATAATGATTTTCATCAATGGAGTTTAAATCATCTGTTGTTAATTCTGTGTTTAATCCTTGTAATAAAATTAAGGCATTATCAAGCCTGCTTAATTCGCGGATTAAACGAACAACAGCTGGAATAGCCCCGTCAAAGCCGGCCATGATAATTTGATTTTGCGGTGGTTTTTTTTGAATCTTTTTAATATAAGCATTAATTAAACGAATTTTGCGGTCTTGCAAGTCAATAAGACCTTTTTCTTTTAATAATGCGGGCCAAACGGTTTGAATGATATCCAAAAAATCAACTGTTTCATGCCAGTGTTTGGCTAAATCCATATCCGGAACCAGTTGGTCTAAATCTTCAAAAGAGGCTTCGTATTGATAAAATTCATCAAGCAAGCTACTTAAGCTGACTGCAATGGTTAAGGCATGGTCAAATGTTTCAACGTTTGGCTTTTTTTGACAAAGGCGCGTTAATAAAATTAAGCGTTCAATATTTGAAATTGCCGGCGGGATATCTTCTTCTAACGCTTCAATATCATATAACGGCGTTAATTTGGGTAATAAAAGAGGAGCGGTTTCGCATTTTTTCAAAAAGGTGTCTTTAACCGTTTTAACCGCTCTTTTTGTCGGTAAAATAATCTCCATTTTTGCAATTTCAAAGGGATCTTTTGTTTTTTCTAAAACAAATTCAACCAATTTTAAAGCAAAATCGTCTGTTAAATTCAGTGTATAAATCATTTCTTATCCGCAAAAAAAAGAGTTTCTGTTTCAATAACTGCTTGTGGTGTTCCCACATGAAACCATCGCCCGTCAAAGATAATATGGGCCAATGTGCCTTTTTTTTCGGCTTCATCATATAAATCCCTTAAGGAGAAAACGAAAGGTAAAGATTTTGAAAAAATTCTGGGATGCAAAATCTGAATGCCCATAAAAAGATAGGGAATGTTTTTTTCGCCTTCTTTTTTGCGTCTGGGTTTATTGTTTTCAATAAAGTAATTACCGTCCGGCACATCACCGAATGCTCTTTGAATGGGCACCAGTGCCAATAAAACATCCATGGTATCGGGGTTCCAAACTTTTTCGAGTTGTGTTAATACACTCTCAGTCGGCTCATCCCATAACGGATCGGCATTTAAAACAAAAAAACCGTTTTCACCATTGTTATTAAGCAAAAGGGGTAGGGCGTTTTTAACTCCGCCACCTGTTTCAAGGGCTTCTTGTTCCTCAGAAAAATCAAAATGAAGCTTTTGAGTTTTTAAAGCTTCTTGCTTAATCATTTCCCCTTTATAACAAGTGTTGATGACAACGTTTTTAATTCCATGTGTTTCAATTTTGTTTAAAATATGCCCCAGCAAAGTATCCCCACAGACTTGAACCAAAGGTTTTGGTTTATCTATGGTCAAGTGTTTCATCCTTGTTCCGCGGCCGGCGGCTAAAATCATAGCGGTTTGAATTTTATTCATTTTTACCCCTCTTGAAAAGGAACTTTTTTACGGATATCTTGTGGAATATGTTTATCAAGCCACGTTTTATATCTTGATAACAATGGGTTATCCAGATGTTTCTCAAGTAAAGACCAAACAAAAGGAATATGTTTTAAATAACGGTTTTTGCCGTCTCTTATAAATAAACGAACAAAGATGCCTATTACTTTGGTATGGCGTTGAACAGCCATGAGCGGATAAGCTTCTTTAAATTCTGAGGTGTTAAATGTCGGTAATTCATTAAAATATAACTCAAGCATTTCTTCTTGGATTTCTTTTTTCACTTCTCTTCTGGCATCTTCAAGCAAAGAAGCTAAATCATAGGTAACGGGACCAAAACGAGCATCTTGAAAATCAAGCAATCCGCATTCGCCTGATTTCGTTATCATCAAATTATCAACATGATAATCAAGCAAAACCAAGGTGTTTGGAACCTTTTTAATTTTTTCATAAAGCTCTTTCCAAATCTCTTCAAATTCAAGCATATCTTCGTCGGAAAGCTCTTTTTTAACAACATGTTTAATATACCAAAGCGGTAAAAGGGAGGCTTCAAAAAACATTAAATCCCAATCATATTCTCGAAGCCCTTGATTGGAAGACACTTTTTTTTGCAAATGAATTAAAGAGCGAACGGCTTGTTTATAAAGATCTTTTTCATTATATCCTTTATGAATAAGTTTTGTAAACGTATCATCTCCGAAATCTTCCAATAATAAAAAGCCATTTTCAAGATCCCGATGAAAAATATGAGGAACTTTTAAGCCGATATTTTCCAATAATTCATCAACAAAAACAAATTGGGCCGGATTTTCTTTCCCAACAGGTGCATTCATTAAAACCATTGTTTCGCCCGTTTCTTTTTCAAGACGGTCATACCATCTGAAAGAAGCATCATGGGCTAATAAACTTTTTTTCGCAGTATTCCAACCGGCATTTTTTAAAAAACTTTCAAGGGCTTGATTTTCAGATACCGTCATTTTTTTTACTCCTCAATGGTGATTAATCTTGTTTGATCTTCTTGGATTAAAATGGTTATTTTAATTGAGTTTTTGGGTAAAAGAGAGTTGATTTTTTCGGGCCATTCAATAAGCGAAACGCCTTCAATAAATGCATCTTCAATGCCGATTTCAAAAGCTTCTTCTTCTCTTTTTAACCGATACATATCAAAATGATAAATATCAAACTCTTCTGCTTCATACGTTTGCAAAATCGTAAATGTCGGACTGGGGACATCTTGCACATCTGGGCATAAAGATTGAATAAATCCCCGACAAAAAGCGCTTTTTCCGGCACCTAATGTTCCATAAAGCAAATAAACAGTTCCAGGTTTTACTTTCTTGGCAAGCTGTGCTGCAATTTGCATGGTTTCTTTTTCGTTTTTTGAAATATATTGTTTCATGTTTTATTCCCCATATAAGTTTATTTATCATAAATGAAAAAAAGACAAAAAAGCAAGCTTTTTTGTCTTTTTTATGAAAAATACCCTTAATTTTATTCTTTTTTGCCTTCAGCTTCTTTTTGAGCTTGAATGGATTGAATTTTTGCTTGATAAAGACCGGCAAAATCAATCGGGTTAATTTGAAGAGGCGGAAGTCCTGCTTCTCTTGTTGTGTTTGAAACAATCGAACGAACATAAGGGAATAATAAGTGCGGAATTTCAACTAATAAAACAGGTTCAATGTGTTCTTGAGGCACATTAAGTGTCACCAAAGCCCCATAAGTTAAATCACAAATAAAAACCGGTTTTTTTGTGTCAGCTGTTTGAGCGGCAGCTTTTGCATTTAATTCAACGGTAAAAACATTATCTTGATTTGTTTTGCTGACTTGAATATCAACATTCACATTAATATCCGGAGCAGAGGTGATTTCTGTTAAAACTTGAGGCATCCCCGGTGCTTCAAATGATAAATCTTTAATATATTGAGCATTTATTTGAATGCTTGGCATATTTTGAGTTTCGTTTTTAGTCATTTTTAAAATTCCTCTTGAAATAAAATCAATTTTTAGGTTATATTACAATAATGTTTATACGCGCGTTTTTTTAAGATGTAAAGGAAAAAAAATATATGTCATTTGAAAATATTGTTTTGTTGGGTATCGTTATTGTTTTAGGGATTATGTTGTTTAAGCAATCAGAGGCTCCGGCTTCTAAAAATAAAAAAAGAGAACAAATTACCGGAAAAATAAGATTTATTTCAGAACAAACCGGTGAAGTGATTGAAATGAATTTGATTGATCATTCTAAAAAATCAGTTAAAGAATTTAGCGAAGAAACTTTTTTAGCCAATGCAAAACTTGCTTTTCAATTGATTACGGAATCTTTTACAAAAGGAGATGTTTCCAATCTTAAAAAACTTTTAATTCCTGAATTATATGCAGTTTTTGAACAAGAGGTTTTGGCCAGAAAAGAAAAAAAACATGTTGTTGATTTTTCATTAATTTGCTTTGATTCCGTTAAAATTTTAAATAAATCCGTCAATAAAGAAGAAGTCACTGTTCAATTTGTCACCGAACAGATTAACCTTTTAAAAGATGCGGAAGGAAAAGTTATTGAAGGAGATGAAATGAGTGTTGCGACCGTCACGGATACTTGGACATTTAAACGAAAAAATAAAACAAAATGGGTTGTCAGCGCAACAAAAAGCGGAGCTGTCTATGGCTAAAAAGATTTCATTTGCAAGTATTTTACTTTTTTCGGCTTCATTAATCATAACAGGGTGCACCTCAACGCATTCTCTTTCACAAGGGCGCTCGTTTAAATTAAGACAGGTTTCTTTTTCTGATTTAAACGGTTGGGAGCAAGATAATTTTAAAGAAGCAATGCCCGGAATGATTGCCTCATGCAAAAATCCGATTAAAATGTTTTCAAGGTTTTGCAAAAATCTTCCGGCTTACAGATATGCTTCTTCTGATGAAATAAAGGCTTATTTTGAAAAAACACTGAAACCTTATCAAGTGATCTCTTATGGGCAAAAAACAGGAACGATTACAGGGTATTATGAGGCTGAATTAACGGGCTCAAGAGAACGCATCAGTTCTTCTCAAATACCGATTTATGGGTTACCTAAAGGTTATAAAAACGGTAAAAAATATCCTGAAAGAGAAGAAATTGAGGAAGAGGGGATTGATGCCCCGATTTTGGCTTGGGCTGATGATCCGGTTGAATTATTTATTTTGCATATCCAAGGATCCGGCCGTTTGATTACGCCAGAGGGAGAAATTAAACTCGGCTATGCCGGCAATAATGCCAGATCATTTAAGAAACTGAGTCAAATTTTAAAAGATTCTGATGTTGATTTGCCATCATATTCAATGCCTTCCATGAAAAAATGGTTACAGGAAAACCCTGAAGAAGCAAGAAAATTGATGGCTAAAAATCCAAGATATATCTTTTTTAAAGAAACAAAGGGAGACTCTCCTTATGGTGCTGCCGGTGTTGTTTTAACACCTGGACGCTCTGTTGCCGTTGATAAAAATTTTATCCCTTTAAATACGCCGATGTGGTTAAACACAAAGGATCCGCATGGGTATAATATTCAAAAACTTGTGATTGCACAAGATATCGGAAGCGCCATTAAAGGAGGAATTCGAGCCGATTATTTTTGGGGCCATGGTGAAGTTGCTTTTGAAAAAGCAGGACGCATGAAAAGTATCGGATCTTATTACTTGTTGTTACCGAAAGATTAAAATTAAAGATGACAGAAGAAGATTTAGCGTATTGGTCATTATTCATCAGCTCAATCAAGCCTTTAAAACAAAAAAAAGGCGTTGAAAGGGTTAAACCCATTTTAAAAGAGCGCTTAAAAATAAAGCCAAAACAAGAAAAAGAGGTTTCTTATATCCTTGATTTACATGGACTAACCTTGCAAGACGCTTATACAACCGTTTTAAGGTTTATTGCGCTTCATTTTGCTTTATCTTCCAAATCTGTTTTAATTATAACCGGTAAAGGTCTAAAAGGCGAAGGTAAAATTAAAAATGAAATTTTATTTTGGCTTGAAACGGATAAATTTAAAGAAAAAATTTCAAGGTATGAGGTTGAAAACCAAGGCGGAGCAATCCGTCTTTACCTAAAAAAAGAAAAAGGAATAAAAAAATGTCAAAGGAAAAAATAATTTTAGGCATTGAAAGCAGCTGTGATGAAACAGCTTGCGCACTTGTGAATGATAAAAAAGAAATTTTAGCATCCATTGTTTGGTCGCAATATGATGAACACAGGAGATTTGGTGGCGTTGTTCCGGAGATTGCTGCACGAGCACATCTTGAAAAATGCGATTTACTAATCAATGAACTCATGAAAAAGGCAAATAAAACATTTAAAGATTTATCAGGTGTTGCCGTTGCCGGTGGCCCTGGGCTAATTGGTGGGGTTTTAGTGGGCGTAATGACGGCAAAAACCATTGCTTTGGCCCATAATTTACCGTTTATTGCCGTCAACCATTTGGAAGGTCATTCTTTAACGGCAAGACTTTCACATCCGGTTCAGTTCCCTTATCTTTTACTATTGACATCAGGCGGGCATTGTCAGGTTTTGATCGTTGAGGAGGTTGGAAAATATAAAAAATTGGGCGGAACAATTGATGATTCTGCCGGCGAAGCTTTTGATAAAGTTGCAAAAATGCTTCAAATTGGGTATCCGGGCGGACCTAATGTTGAAAAACAAGCAAAAGACGGAAACCCGAAGAAATTCAATTTCCCAGTCCCGATGAAAGGACGTGAGGGGTGTGATTTTTCATTTTCAGGGTTAAAAACAGCCGTTCGGGTTGCCATTGAAAAAATTGAAAATATAACCGATCAAGATAAAAAAGATATTTGCGCTTCTTTTCAAAATGCCGTTGTAAAGCAAATGGAAGACAGATTAACACATGCAATCGATATTTTTAAAACGCAATATCCTCAGGCCAAAGATATGGTTGTTGCCGGTGGCGTTGCCGCTAATTTAGCTGTCAGAGAAATGATTGAAAAGTTAGCAAGCAAAAACAATCTTGTTTTTTCAGCGCCTCCAATTCATTTATGCACGGACAACGGCGTGATGATTGCATGGGCCGGTATGGAAAGATTTTTAAAAGGAAAAAAAGATTCTTTTGATTTTAAGGCAAGACCTCGTTGGCCCTTAGACACAATGGATAATTAATATTGACAAGACTATTTCATCCTTGCTATATATAAAATATTGTTTCATAAATGGAGGAAGATATATTTATGACAAAAGAAGAAAAATTATTAAGAAAGGCTATTGATAAACAGTCTTTGGATGAAATTAAAAAGGTCCTGGCACAGTCAGATAGACCCATATCAAAAAAATTAGTTGTGCCGGTTTTAAGATCGTTAATCGGAAGATTTAATTTTGATTTTTCGGTTGTTGATTTATTAAAAAAACGACAATGCGATTTAAATCCCACATTGGATTCGGAATATCGCTTAGGCGATTATTTGGCTTACTTTGGACGTTTATCTCCCCGTTTGGTAACTGAAATGGGAAAAGCGGGATACTCTTTTTCAGATAAAAATGATCGTGGAGAACATGCCGGATTTTATTTGATTGCTTCAATGCCTCTAAATAAAAAGGTTATCGCCTCTTTAAAAGCACAAGGCATTGATTTTAAAGAGAAAAATAAAGAAGGAAAAACAGCGGTTGATGTGATGATTTCTGTTATTTCTCAATATACAACTCAAAATGAACAACCCGGTTTGGCAAGTTTAAGAATCAATCGGTTTTCGGGGTTAATTGAAACAGCTGAGGAATTAAGGCTTCTTTCTTTGAAAAAACCTATTGAATTAAAAGAATTTATTCAAAATAAGATTGATGAAATTAAGCCACAATCTTATGAAAATATTGGAATTAATGATCTTTATAATGAAATTAAAGATTCTTCGGTAAAAATTAAAAAACTTAAATCAAACACCGCTCCAAATGTTGAAAATAAACAACATTTCAGGGAAGGGGCGTAATATCAACTCAAGTAAAAAAGGAGATAACTTATGGAAATTATCAATGACGTAGAATTTGGTGCAAAAGTATTGGAATCTCAAAAACCGGTGTTAGTTGACTTTTTTGCAACCTGGTGTGGTCCATGCAGACAAATGCTCCCGATTGTTTCTGAAATCTCAGAAGAAATGCCTGAAATCAACGTTTACAAAATGGATGTTGATGAATCACCGGCAACACCGGAAACATTGGATATTCAAAGTCTTCCAACTTTGATTATTTTTAAAAACGGACAACCGGTTGCTAAAAAAACAGGTGCAATGTTAAAACCGGAACTTATCAGTTGGATTAAAAGTAACATTTAATTTGTTTTAATTTTTTTCGATTCAAAATCCCAAAGGAAAATTAAATAATTTCTTTTGGGATTTTTGTATCTCAAAGGAAAAAAATGAGTCCTGTTTAAAATGTAGGATGAATTTTGCTATAGCCCAAAATGATTTTATAGGACACGAATTTTTAGGAACGGTGTCGTAGTTTAAATCGAATAGAAAGGATAATTTGGCTGAAAATTGGCCTTGTTTTTTTTAAAAACACCTTTAAAAAGCCTGAAAATCAAGGAAAAATGATAAATTTTAAGAAATTTTGATCCATTTTTAAGCTCAAAATATGTCCTTAAAAGGGGTATTGGGTAATAAAATTAGGGATGAACCCATAAGAGCAAAATGACAAGGAAATAATAGAGTTAATCAGGAAGGAAGTATGGACCGCCAGCATTTAACCTAAAATTATTAAAAAACGAGTTAAAGAAAACAAAGTGCGGATATTACGATGTGCAGATATTACGATTTTTCCTTACACCGTTATCCGTGCATAAATGAATCGCGGCGCCGAAAAACAAGATTGTTTTTGCTTTCTAATTTTTCAATCCTTTTAGCTAAATTAGCGGCAGCTTCAAAGTCCGGCATAGTAAATCTTAAAAGAGAGTTAAAATAGATTATTTTAATTATCCTTAATTGACAACAATTTATGCCTTGAGGGGGTTATATACATTTGTCGCATAATTTATCTTATGTATACAAGGAGAAAAAATTATGTCAGAAAAACAAAGATTTAACAAGGGTGTGCAAAGTAGACAAATGGCCGAAAAAAGACGCGAACGCTGGATGTCTCGAAAGATTTTAACAGAGATTTTGGAAGTTGTACGGAAACAAAGAGATGATTCTAATTGGATCATCTATCAGGTTTTAAAAAATGATAATGATAAATTATCTTATAAGTCAAAAGTTAAAATGTTCAACCACTTAATGCGTGAAGGTTATGCGGTTGATGAATTAAGACCTATTAAAGATCTTATTATTCCCGGTGATATGTTTTTTTTAGATTGAAAGGCAAAAAAAATGAAAAGACGCAAAATGACAAAATCAGGCTCAAAACGTTATTTTACAAAAACAGCCAACAAAACAAAAGCAATTAATGTCAACCCAAGACCTATGCGCGGTGGTGTTCGTTTATGACGTGTTTTAAGCCAATTGAAGGTTATCTGGTGAAGTTTATAGATGAAACAGGTTGCAGAAAACGTAGATTTGTTTTTAGTCGTGGTTCTATTCCTGCTTCAGCTTTTTCTGTAGAGCATTCTCAGGTTCCGTGCGGTCAATGTATTGGATGTCGTATTGACAAATCGAAAGAATGGGCTTTGCGTTGCGTTCACGAGGCTTCGTTGTGGCATGATAACTGTTTTATAACGCTTACTTATAACCCCGAACATTATCCGGTTGATGGCTCTTTAGATTACCGCGATTTTCAGCTGTTTATGAAGCGTTTGCGCAAAAAGTTTAAAGGTAAAGACGCGCAGGCTAAAAATGGTCGTGTTGAGTTCCCTATTCGCTTTTACGCTTGCGGTGAGTATGGTGAACTTTTAAATCGGCCGCATTGGCATGCCTGCCTGTTCAATTTTGATTTTGACGATAAATATCTTTGGTCCGTGAATAACGGTGTTTGTCTTTATCGTTCCCCTTCCCTGGAAAAGCTTTGGTCAGATGAATATGGTCAACCGTTAGGATTTTGCACTATCGGCGATGTAACTTTTGAGAGCGCAGCCTATGTTGCGCGTTATATTTGTAAAAAAATTACCGGTGAGAAAGCAATAGATCATTATGCGGATCCTATTACCGGTGTTATACGTACACCGGAATTTACTCGAATGTCTAACCGTGAAGGTATTGGCCGTCGCTGGTTTGAAACATATTATAAAGATGTATATCCCTCAGATTTTGTGACTTACAAAAATAAAAAGTTTAAGCCTCCCCGGTACTATGACAACATTTATGACACTTTTGATCCACATGGATTAGAAGAAGTCAAGAAGAGGCGTGCTGAACGGGCGCACGCCTCACCTGATAACACTCCTGAGAGGTTGGAAGCTCGTGAAGAGTGCCAGCTTGCCCGTTTCAGGAAACTTAAAAGGAAAATAGAAAATGAAAGTTAAAGTTTATGCAGTTTATGATAACAAGTCTTTAGTTTACAAGCAAACATTTACCGCTACGGCTCGTGGTGAAGCCCTCCGGTCATTTATGACAGCTGTTAATACTCCAAATACATCTTTGCATGATTATCCCGAAGATTTTGAACTTTATGAAATAGCTGAATATGATGATTTGACAGCTGAATATACTAACCAGGCGCCTTTATTATTAGGCCGCGGTTCTGAATATAAGAAAGGAAAAACAAATGAAGTACAAAACATTGAACAATAGACCAAAAATAACAGGTTTGAAATGTGGACCAGGTATGACCGAACAGAATCACATGGTTGATTGCGATGTTAATACGACGGTCGCTCGTTATGTGCGCACCGGTGCTTTTGGTGCACCTAACGAAATTCCAACAAATCCGCCTGATTTTAGCGGTTTTGATCAAAACTTTAGTTTTTTTAAGGCCCAATGCATGGTAGCTAAGGCGCAGCAAGAGTTTGATGCGCTCCCCTCTTCTATTCGTTCCAGATTTGATAACAATCCTGGCAAACTTATCTCATTTTTAGAGGATTCTTCAAATCAAGAAGAGGCTGTGAAACTCGGTCTTGTGGAAGCCCCCGCCATACAAGACTCGAATGGAGTTATCCACACGACCCAGACCCCTCCTAGTCAAGGGTCAGTTGTGGGTAACTCCGAGCCTGCTGTAGCAGGCTAGAAAACACCTAGCACAGTTAACCTACTTGATGTTAACTGTGCTAGGTGACACCAAACGAAGTGCAGGTGGCAGAAAAAGAGGTAAAAAATGTCAGACAAAGAAAAGAAAGGTTTTTTATTTTATTTAAGCATAGTTGGACCCGTTGCTAGTGCTTTAAAAACGTTTATTGAAGTTGTAATTGAATTGTTGAAAGGTACTAAAAGATGAAAAAAAGAGGCAACAAACACTTATTTTCACAGGTTCCACATGTGAATATTCCGCGATCATCGTTTGATCGGTCTTATGATTTCCACACGACCCTTGACGGTGGCTATATCGTTCCATTTTATGCGGATGATGTACTTCCAGGCGATACGTTCCGTGCGCGCCTTCATGCGTTGATACGTATGACAACACCGATTGTTCCTGTTATGTCGAATATATGGGCTGATTTCTTTTTCTTCTTCGTTCCGCAACGTTTGGTTTGGGAGCATTCAGAACAGTTTTTCGGTCAACAAGAGGATCCAGGTGATTCAATTGATTATGTATATCCGGAGTCTGCTTGTCCAGCATCTAAAAAAGTTAATAATATTGAAGTTGGTGGAACGAAAGCCCAAGATCTCCAAGATTATTTTGGTGTTCCACTTCACGTTCCAGGTTTAAAATTCAATAATTTGGATTGCCGCGCATACAATCTTATTTATAATCAATGGTTTAGAGATGAAAATTTACAAGATTCTCTCCCTGTTCCAAAAGGTGACGGTCCTGATAATTATACGGATTTCGTTTTGAAGAAAAGAAATAAACGGCACGATTATTTTACATCTTGTCTCCCATGGCCTCAAAAAGGTCCTGGTGTTGATATTCCGCTTGGGTTGACGGCTCCGGTTATATCAAATGGACAATCACCGGTTTTTGTTAATACACCAGGTTCAACAACTGGAAGCTCACTTTATTGGAGAGTTGAAGAAGGAGGAAGCGCACCGGCAAGATTATCATTAGCAAATACCTCGGTTTTTGACAGTAACACTAACCTATACTTCTCGGCAAATCCTGAAAGAACAGGATTAATCGCAGACTTAACAGAAGCAGCAGCTGCTTCAATTAATACACTTCGTCAAGCGTTCGCGCTTCAATCCCTTCAAGAAGCCTGGGCCCGCGGTGGTTCACGTTATACAGAAATTGTCCGCTCTTTGTTTGGTGTTGTATCCCCAGACGCTCGTTTACAACGTGCAGAATTTCTTGGCGGTGGTTCAATCAGAATTAAAGTTAATCCGGTTGTTCAACAGTCATCTTCTGACGCGACCTCTCCGCAAGGTAACCTTGCCGCTTTTGCTTACGGTATTTCAAATTTAAATGACGGTATTGGTTTTTCAAAATCTTTCACCGAACATGGTTTTGTATATGGCTTTATTTCAATTCGAACAGATTTAGCATATCAGCAAGGTCTCCCTCGTCGCTTGTCAAGACGTACATTATATGATACTTACATTCCGCAGTTGGCAAATATTGGCGAACAGGCAGTTTTAATGAAAGAACTTTATGCAACCGGTACTGACGCTGACAATATCGCTTTTGGTTATCAAGAACGAAATGCTGAATATCGTTACTATCCATCGCAAATCACCGGTAAAATGCGATCAACCTCTAAAAATGTTACTACCGGCGCAAGTGATTCATTGGATATTTGGCATTTGGCTCAAGTCTTTGATTCAGCCCCTACTCTTGGCTCAGATTTTATTGAAGAAAATCCACCGTTTAAACGTTTATTAGCTGTTCAGGATGAACCTGAATTTTGGATGGATGGATATGTTGAGCTTCAATGCGCAAGACCTATGCCGCTTTATGGTGTACCTGCTGGATTATTTAGAATGTAAAGGAGGTTATTATGTACAAAAAATATGAAGATATGACTGCATGCGATAGAATGTGTCTTGAAGATGCCATTTATATGATGGCTCAAGAATTGCCGTTTATTGATGATTCTGAATATGATCGTATCATTCATCGCTTAAAACATATTTTAGAACTTGTAACAAAGGAGTAAAAAAATGGGCTTAGGATCTTTTTTGGGTTCAGTTGTTGATGCTGGTGTTAGTATTTGGGCGACAAATAAAAATAATAAAGCTTCAAAGCATGCCGCAGAGATGCAGCGCGGCTGGGAAGAAGAAATGTCAAACACAGCTCATCAACGTGAGGTTGAAGATTTAAGAGCTGCTGGTCTTAATCCTATTTTGTCAGCTACTGGCGGAAGTGGTGCATCCACTCCCGCTGGTGCCACTGCTCAGGTTCATCCCTATGATGGTTCTAAATTATCATTTGTAGCGAATGCTTTAGCGCTTAAGCAAGCGAATGAGAATATTAAAAAAACCGGTGAAGAGATGAAAGGAATTAATGCCGGTATTAGAACACAAGAAACGCAACAAGTAAAGAATGAAGCTGACGCTTTAAATGCTATTGCTCAGTCTGAGGAATCCGCCGCGCGTGCTTCTACTGCTCGTGAGCAGGCCGCTTTCATCGCGGCTCAACGAAAAAGAGTTGAAGCTGGCCTTCCTCGTGAAGAGAAGACTGCGGAATTATATGAAGTTCCTATTCTTGGATCCACGTTGGCAGTTGCAAATGAAATTGGTAATATTGCCGGTAATGTTATCAGCCCTATATCTACGGCTCGACAAACGTTTACGGCTCCTCAGCAACCTGGCGGATATGAAGTTCGTGAAAATACTTACGATAGTAAAGGTCGAATTATTAGACGACGTGCCACTCATAAATCTTATTATTAAAAAAGGGTTGACAGCCCCTTTTTTTTGTGTTTATCTATTTTCAGGAGGTCATTATGAGAAAAATTTTATTATTTAGTTTTTGTTTATTACTTACTGGCTGTAATACTTTAATGTGTGAATTTAAATCACCTAATCAAATGTCCGATAAAGAATTAGTTTATTGCAAAGAGGTTCATATTTCATCGTTATAGGTGGCTGAATTTATCTTATGTATAGTAACAAATATAATAAGAGGAGGGGTTATAAGCGCTTAACTGTTTGATTTTTATTAATAATTTTTGTAATTTAACAAAATCCCGCTATATTTATTAAAAAATAACTTATTGAAAAATATATTGTTTTTACAGTTTAAAAAATCTGACTTTTTTATAAATAACCTTATAAATATCTTTTTTTAAAGCGAATTTAAAGCAAATTTTTTAAAAAAACGTATATCTATACAACAAAGTCACTTAAAATCGCTCTTTTAAATTTCAATTTCAAGGCCATCATAGCAAGGTCTGATATTCTCCGGCAGTGTCTCGCTTAAACGAGAATAATCCATCTTTTGTCCCATGTGTGTTAAAAAAACACTGTTTGGCTTTATAAGACTAATTAACTCTAAAGCTTCATCCAGATAAATATGCTTTTGCGGACCTTTAAGAATTTCAGGTTTTGTCGGGCTTACAACCCCTAAAATCCAAGTTTTAATCCCTTTTAAAAGCTCCAATCCTTGAGGTTCCATTAAGCACAAATCTGTAGAATAAGCCACATCATCAATTCGATATCCCATTGATTTTTGCAAACCATGATATTGAAGAATAGGTGTTATGATGGTTTTGCCTATTTGAAACGGTTGATATGGTTCAATTAAATGTATTTCAAACGGTGAAGAATCCGCTCTGAATAAATAATGCAAATGTGCTTTTATTTCTTCATAATCATTTTTTGTCAAATAAATTGGCAATTTTTGTTTTCTGTCAACCAAAAATCCAGCTAAATCATTTGCGCCACCCATGTGATCATAATGGCTATGTGTATAAATAACAGCATCTATATTTTTATTTTGAGCCTGAATTAATTGCAATCTAACTTCCGGTGAAGTATCAATGAGGATATTTTCACCGCTATTTGTTGTTATTAATGCAGATGTTCTTGATCTGATATTTTTAGGTTCATTTGGATTACATTCACCAAACCCTCTTGAAAGGGAAGGAACGCCATGAGAAGGGCCACAGCCTAAAATCCTTATTTTCATCTCCCCTTCCCTCCAAACAAGTCAAAAAAGTTTTTTGTGGTTATTTGTTCAACAATATCCATTGGTTCTTCCTTTATTTTTGCCAAACATTCAAGCGTTTTGGAAACAAATGCAGGTTCGTTTTTTTTCCCTCGAAACGGAACGGGTGCTAAATAGGGAGCATCTGTTTCAATTAATAACCGATCCATAGGAATTTTTTTTGCAATTTCGCGCAGATCAGTTGCATTTTTAAATGTTATAATTCCGGAAAAAGAAATATAAAACCCTAAATCTAAAGCCGTTTTTGCCAAGTCATACGAACCGCAAAAACAATGCATAACACCAAAGTTTTTTAACAAATTATTGTTATAGGCTGATACTAAAATATCTTTCGTTTCTTCATCAGCATTTCTGGTATGAATAATGAGAGGTTTTTGAAGCTCGGATGCTAACTCAATATGCTGAACAAAAACTTCTTTTTGCAAAAATTTTGTTTCCGGATTATAAAAATAATCCAATCCCGTTTCGCCGACAGCGCAAATAAACGGATATTGCTTAAAAACTTTTTTTGTTTTTTTGTAATCAAATAAAGAGGCATTTTCAGGATGAATCCCAAAAGCGGTATAGACATTATCATACCCATTCATGCGAACTAAATCATCAATTTGAGTATAATCACAGGCAACCGTTAGCAAGTGAGAAACCCCCTCCTCTTTCGCCCGCTTTAAATAAGAATCAATACCATCTTTAAAATCATCAATTCCCAAATGACAGTGACTGTCTATCATGATAAAACCTCAGAAATACTTAAAATACTATTCATTACTGATTGGCGCTTATCCAAATAAATAGTTGAAACATTAGCAAAAACAGATGTTACATTATCATAAACATCTAACAATCTTTCGCTTAAATCAGGGTTTGACTCAAATTCTTCTTTAATCTTTTGACTAAGCCAATTTAATAAAAATGTTTGGAACAAAAAATAAATATTATCGTCTTTATATACAAAATCAGCAAAATCATTTAAAACTTGAATATCAATGCGATGCATCGGAACAAAAAAAGAACTCATTTTTTGATAAAGCTTTAACCCGTCATTTTCTTGTATTTTAATCGCAAGACCAATCGATCCGTTTGATAATTCCGCTAATAAATCAAGATGCGGAACGCCGGGAAATTTTTCCTCTAATTTTTTCATCATATCACTGAATGATAACCTCGGAATTTGAATTTTGCGACATCTTGAAGCAATTGTAGGCAATAATTTACCTGTATTTTGGCAAAGAAGCAAGATAACACTACGAGGAAATGGCTCTTCTAACATTTTTAACAAGGCATTCGCAGCGTTGACATTCATATCTTCAGCCAATGAAATAACCAAAATGCGATATTCATTTAAGTTTGATTTTAAAGAAAGAAATTTAATACCTTCTCTGATATCATCTACGGTGATTTCCTTTTTTTTAGCGGTTGTTTTCGTGTTAGATTCAACTTCTTTTCCGGCCAAAATCATTTTTTGGATTTCTTTTTTTGCTTCTTCCGTTAAATCACATTCAATCCACTTAACGTTTGGATTAAAATCTTGAGTTTCTGTCCAGTGACCGGTTGTTAAAAAAGAACATAATGATCTGGCAAAAGTTTTTTTACCAACACCAAATGGCCCTGTTATTAACCAAGAACCACTTACTTTCGCATTTTTTAAGGCTGACTTAATCTGCTCTTGCGCCGTTTGCATTCAATCGTTCCTCTAATTTTTTAATTAATTCCAAATGAATTTCCTCTATGGATTGATCGGCGTTGACCACAATAAATCTTTGCGGTTCTTTTTTGGCCAAAGATAGAAAAGCTTGCCTGATATTTTGATGAAAAGATAAATCCATTTGTTCAAATCTTTGCTCATCATTTCCAAATCGACTCTTGCTTCTGAAAATGCCTTTTTCGGGCTCAATATCCAAAACAATGGTTAAATCCGGTTTAAATCCGTCAGAGATAAATTGATATAAATCGGAAATATCTTTTTCAATAGCTTCATCATAACCATATCCGAAACATTGATAGGCAATGGTGCTATCATGAAATCTGTCAGACAAAACTATTTTCCCTTCATTTAAAGCCGGCCAAACTTTTTTAACCAAATGATCTCTTCTGGCTGCTAAAAACAAAAGGATTTCCGTTTTTTTATCCCAACGGTCAATTCCCCCTTTTAAAAGAAGATTTCTGATTTCTTCTGCGCCTTCAGAGCCACCGGGTTCCCGTGTTAAAACAACACTTTTTCCTTTTTTTTCAAAATATTCATTTAATAATTTTATTTGTGTTGATTTTCCGGACCCTTCGCCGCCTTCAAACGTTATAAAAATACCCTTATTCATCTTTTAAAACCATGAAGAAATAATTTGTTTAACACGTTTGAAATATCCAGCTTTTTCAATATCTTTAACAGCAAGTAAATTAACTTTTTCATTGATATTTTCATCTTTAATAATCAAATGTGCCAACACATCGCCTTTTTTAATCGGGGCTTTTACCGGAGTATCATACACAATAGTAACCTTTGGTTCTTTTTTTGACAGCGGCAAGGTCACTTTAACTTCTTTTTCGGTTATAA
Organism: Alphaproteobacteria bacterium; assembly: GCA_017533325.1. GTDB lineage: Bacteria > Pseudomonadota > Alphaproteobacteria > CAAHEQ01 > UBA3637 > RGIG4140. Next base: position 3,174 of record JAFXIF010000050.1, on the reverse strand, counting down.
CTTCAACGCTATCTTCCGCACCAAGCCAAACAGGAATTTTTTCAACGATTTTATCAGCAGAAATTAAAGTTGTAACCTTAAAGCCTGCCATACCATAGGTTGCAAGTTTTGCAGATTCACTATCCCGTTCTCTGATTGTTTTTAAACCGTTTACAATCACAACAAGTCGGCGCCCGTCCGTTGTTTTTAAAGCACCGGTTAATCCATATCCGGATTCAATGGTATGCCCGGTTTTTAACCCATCTGCACCGCCAACCCGATATAAAAGCGGGTTGCGATTGTCTTGTTTGATTCCATTATATGTAAATTCTTTTTCGGAAAAAATAGAATAATATTCAGGGAATTTTTGGATTAAAACTTGAGCCAATTTTGCCAAATCACGGGCTGTCATTCTGTGCTGAGGATCAGGTAATCCGGTGGCATTTTTAAAACTTGAACCGGTTAATCCCAATTCCTTTGCTTTTTCATTCAAAATTTCGGCAAAAGCCGTTTCCGAACCGGCCAAGTTTTCTGCCACAGTGATACAAGCATCATTACCGGATTGAATGATGATACCTCTTAATAAATCTTTGATTTTAACCTTTTCTCCGGGATTTAAAAACATGGTTGAACCACCACTTGCGGCTCCCCCTATTCTCCATGCATTTTCAGAAACAACAAATTCATCTTCCATAGATAAACGACCGTTTTTTAAAGCTTCAAAAAGAACATAAACCGTCATTAATTTACTCATTGAAGCAGGTGGCATCGGAATATCAGCATCTTTTTCAAATAAAACAGTTCCCGTATCTGCATCTAACAATAAGGCATTCGTTGCTTTTGTTTCAAATGCTTGAGCAGAAACCGAAAATAAAAGTGCACTCATCAATGGAAAAATTAAAATTTGTTTCATCTGTTACCTCTTTATTGTTTGCTTATTATTCTGGCATCAGGATAACCTGATGACTTTAGTTTGTCAAGACTGATTAATGCCTCTTTTTTTGTTTTTAATCCGCCGATTTGAACACAGTTTAAAATCATGTTGTTCACATTTTTTTGAATGATAAAGGCATTATAATCTTTTAATGTTTCTTTAAGAATATGGGCTCTTGCTTCGTCTTTAAATGCCCCAATTTGAATCACATAGCCAAAAGTTTTTTCATGTTGCCTATTACTATATATAATGTCCTCTTCTTTTGGAGTTTCAAGAGGTGCCGGTTCAATCGCCGGTTGAGTTATATGAACGGGAGTTAACGTAATTTTAGAGTTTTGTATCGCTTCTTTTGCTTCTTTTTGAAGTAATTCTTTTTTCAAGTTTTGACTTTCAATCGCCATAATTTCAACCAAAACTTTTGTCGCCTTATCTTTATTTAACTTTAAAACTTCAGCAGCTTCTTTTGAAACATCAATAATTCGGTTTTTCACCATAGGACCGCGATCATTAACCCGAACAATAACAGCTTCATTATTCTCAAGATTTGTGACTTTAACCAAGGAGGGTAACGGCAACGTGCGATGCATTCCGCTATAAACATCTTTTTTATAGATTTCACCATTTTGCGTTATAAGATGATTTTTATCATAATCAAACCAGCCGGCATATCCTTCTTCAATGTAAGTATAATCTTCGGCTGGAGTAAAAACCTCTCCTTGAATTTCATAGCTGTCACCAACCATATAAAGAACATTTTCATCTTGTGGCAAATAAGCGCCGTTTGATCGCAATAATAAACCGTTATCCGTGCAAGAACATAAAAATAAAGGTAATACTAAAAAAAACGATTGGCGAAGTTTCATTTTATTTCTCTTTCGTTAATTTTTTGATAAGTTGAACAGAAGGATACCCATCTTGCGGTAACCCTTTTCTTTTTTGATAAACCCGAATGCTCTTTCTGGTGTTTTTACCCAAAATTCCATCAACCGTTCCGTTATAAAATCCTTTATCGGATAATAAAACTTGAATTCTTTCCACATCTTTTTTAGAAATTTTTTCATTTTTATTTTTCGCATGTAGCTTAAAATCTTTGTTTTGCAACATGTCGGATAATAAACCAACAGATAAGGCATATAAAACAGAATTATTCCAGCGAAGGATACGGTCAAAATTCGAATAAACTAAAAATTTCGGACCTTGATACCCCATAGGCATAACTAATTTGGCCTCAATATTTTTTTCTTCGTTAGAGATATTTTGGACGGGTTTAACCCCCAAAGCGATCCATTCTGAAATCTTTCTTTTATCCTTTGATGAAATTTTATTCCAGTTTACTTTTTTATAAAAAACAGCTTCCCTGCCCCAAGGTTCATTTTTTTGCCAACCCATTTTGCTTAAATAATTAGCGGCACTTGAAAAAGCATCCGGCAACGAATTAATGATATCTTTTTTCCCGTCTCCGTCTGCATCAACGCCATAAGCCGCATAAGTTGTCGGCATAAATTGAAAATTACCGAACGCACCGGCCCATGAGCCGTAAAATACGGTTGTTTCTCCCTGATCCATTAATTTTAAAAGGGTTATAAACTCCTTTGTAAAAAAGGCTCGACGTCGTTTATCAAAGGCCAGAGTAGCCAATGCATCAATCGTTTTAATTTTACCTTTAAAAAGTCCGTAATTGGTTTCAAGCCCCCAAAAGGCAACCAAATATGAGGCAGGAACACCATACTTTTTTTCAACTGATTTTAGAAATGCTTGATTTTCCTTTATAATTTCGCGTCCTTTTTTTATTCGCGATTCGGATAATGTTCTTGTTGAATAATCCCAAAAAGTAAGCAAAAATTCGGATTGTTTTTTATCGGATTCAAGCACATTCGCAAGCAACTTTACTTCAAATAACACTTTGTTTAAATTAGATTTTTCAACGCCTTGATCTAAAGCTGTTTCCCTAAATTCTTTTTTCCAGTTTTCAAAATCTTGAACAATGCTTGAATTATTAATTTTGCTTGCCCAAGCTTCTTGATGAAACGAAAAAAAGTTAAGCACAAGGTAAGTTGTTGAAACAAATGTCAAAATTGCGGTTTTAAATTTCATATTTTGCCCTTTTTCCTGCTTTTTTTTATAATATAATATAATTTTTTAAAAAAAGCACTTGATTTTTTATTTTTTTTGTGTATAGTTAAATTTATCACTGGATGGGTGGTCGAGTGGTTTAAGGCTCCGGTCTTGAAAACCGGCGTGGGGGTAACTCCACCGTGAGT
>JAFXIF010000049.1 GCA_017533325.1 Alphaproteobacteria bacterium | reverse complement strand
TAAATTATTATGCATATGTCCTCTGAAATTCAAATTTATAAATTTAAAAAGTTTTTAAAGTATAAAAAAAAAAACTTAATTTTTCAAGCAAATTAAAAATTTTCATAAAAAAAAGAGAGAAAAAACTCTTTATTTTTTTTTATTAATATGTTATATAGTCTGTTGATTATGTGAAAAATAAGAACTCACATGCAACAAAAAAATAATTTTCTTTGATTTTTCAATGATTAATCAAGAAAGCGGATGTGGTGGAATGGTAGACACGACGGTCTTAGAAGCCGTTGCCGAGAGGCGTGGGAGTTCGAGTCTCTTCATCCGCACCAACAGTTAGATATAAAAAGGATTTATGAAATGACAAAACAAAAGTTAGCTCATTCTTTTAACGTTGTGATCCCTGCAAAAGAATTTGAAGACAAAATCACAGCTAAATTAGAAGAAGTCAGAAAAGAAGCCAAAATCCAAGGTTTCCGTCCGGGTCAAGCCCCGTTAAATCTCATCAAAACAAAATATGAAAATGCCGTTAAAGGTGAAGTTTTGGATGATTTGGTTCAAGAAAAAGCAACAAAAACATTAGAAGAAAACAAAATTCGTCCGGCTTTACGTCCGAAAATTGAATTAACAACGTTTGAAGACGGTAAAGACATTGAATTTAAAATGGATGTTGAAGCTCTTCCGGAAATTAAACCGGCTGACTTAACAAAATTAGAAGTCAAAAAATTAGTTGCCGTTGCAACTGATAAAGAAATTGATGCCGCTATTGAAAAATTAGCCAATGCAAAAAAAACAACAGCTCCTTGTGATGAAAAAAGAGAAACAAAAACAGGAGACGTCATTGTTATTGACTTCACTGGCACAATTGACGGCGAAGAATTTAAAGGCGGAAAAGGAAAAGATTACTATCTTGCTTTAGGGTCTAACACATTTATTCCGGGATTTGAAGAACAATTAACAGGCAAAAACATCGGTGATGAAGTTGATGTTAACGTTTCTTTCCCTGAAAACTATCACGCTAAAGATTTGGCCGGTAAAAAAGCCTTATTTAAAACAGTTATCAAAGAATTGCGTCAAATGGTCACCCCTGCAATTGATGATGAATTTGCAAAAATGTTCGGCTGTGACACGCTTGACAAATTAAAAGAAATGATCAAAACAGAGCTTGATAAAGAATATCAAAATGTTGCTCGCATGCACACAAAAAGAGCTCTTTTAGATGCATTAGCAGAAACTCATTCTTTTGAAGTTCCGCAAGGAATGGTTGATTTGGAATTCAACTCTATTTGGCAACAATTTGAAGAAGCCAAGAAAAACAATCAATTGGATGAAGAAGAAAAAGAAAAATCAGAAGACGATTTAAAAACAGAATATAAAGCCATTGCAGAACGACGCGTTCGCTTAGGTTTATTATTAGCTGAAATTGCAAACGAAAACAAAATCACTTTAGCTCAAGATGATTTAACAAAAGCCGTTATGCAAGAAGCCCGTCGTTATCCGGGTCAAGAAAAAATCGTTTTTGAATACTATCAAAAAAATCCTCAAGCTTTGGATGCTTTAAAAGCTCCTTTGTTTGAAGAAAAAGTTGTTGATTATATTTTGACGGTTGTTAAAATCAATGAAGAAAATCTTTCAGCTGACGAATTGTATGCCTACAATCCGGATGCCCCGAAAAAATAATCAATAAAAAATAAGGAGTTCTTAAAAATGCGTTATTCAGATAAATTAAGCCCTATTATGGATATGCTCGTTCCAACGGTGATTGAACAAACCGGAAGAGGTGAAAGAGCATTCGATATTTATTCTCGTTTACTTAAAGAAAGAATCATCTTTTTAACCGGTGAAGTAAACGATCAGGTTGCTTCTCTTATCTGTGCTCAACTTTTATTTTTAGAAGCTGAAAACGCAAAAAAAGAAATCTCTTTTTATATCAACTCTCCGGGCGGTGTTGTCACTTCCGGCCTTGCCATTTTAGACACAATGAATTACATTAAGTGTCCTGTGTCAACGGTTGTGATGGGACAAGCCGCTTCGATGGGGAGTTTATTGCTTTGTTGCGGCGCAAAAGGGCGCAGGTTTGCCTTACCTAATTCCCGTGTGATGATTCACCAACCATCCGGCGGTTTTCAAGGTCAAGCAACAGATATTGAAATTCATGCAAAAGAAATTTTATCAATCAAAGCAAGATTAAATCAAATTTATGTTCAACAAACGGGTCAACCGCTTTCCGTGATTGAAAAAGCTATGGAACGCGATAATTTTATGACCGCCGAAGAAGCAAAGAAATTTGGTTTGGTTGATGAAGTAATCTGAAAAAACCGGAGAAATAAATGATTAAAAATGATACGCCCTCTTCAACAGAATTAAAATGTTCATTTTGTAACAAAACGCAAAATGAAGTCAATCGATTAATTGCCGGTAAACCTCAAAAAGATTCTGATGGAAAGACAAGAACTGTTTTTATTTGTGATGAATGTATCGATCTTTGCAAAAGTGTTTTATCAGAGTCAACCGAACCCAAAGAAGAGGCAAGTTCAACGCAAGAGTTAACATTAAAAACGCCGCAGGAAATCCATAAATTTTTGGATGAATATGTTATCGGTCAACATAAAGCAAAAAAAGCTCTTTCAGTGGCTGTTTATAATCATTATAAACGTCTTTTATCCTTAAAAGACGACTCCCAAGTTGAAATTGAAAAGTCGAATGTTTTATTTTTAGGTCCGACCGGAAGCGGCAAAACTTTGCTTGCTAAAACGCTTGCAAAAGTTTTAAATGTTCCATTTGCTATTGCTGACGCCACAACTTTAACAGAAGCCGGTTATGTTGGCGAAGATGTTGAAAACGTTGTGTTAAAATTATTGCAAAATGCAAATTATGATGTTGAAAAGGCAGAACGGGGCATTATTTACATTGATGAAATTGATAAAATTGCCAGAAAATCAGATGGTCCGTCTATCACAAGAGATGTGTCCGGTGAAGGTGTTCAACAAGCTCTTTTAAAAATGATTGAGGGAACTGTTGCTTCATTACCGCCTCAAGGAGGGCGCAAACATCCGAACCAAGAATATATTAAGGTTAACACTCAAAACATTTTATTTATCTGTGGTGGTGCTTTTTCCGGTATTGAAAAAGTTATTGCAAGAAGAGAAGAAGCCTATGCTGTTGGCTTTGGCGCCGAAAAAACATCCGGTGAAGAAAAAAATATTTCTGAATTGTTGGCAAAACTTGAACCGGATGATTTATTAAAATTCGGGCTCATTCCGGAATTTATCGGTCGCTTACCGGTTATCGTCAGTTTAGAAGAATTAGATGAAGAGGCATTGATTTCAATTTTAAAAGAACCTAAAAACGCTTTGGTCAAACAATATCAAGCTCTTTTAAAAATGGATGATGTTACATTAACAGTCACAGACGAAGCCTATCAGGAAATTGCAAAAAAAGCCATCGAAAGAAAAACAGGCGCCAGGGGACTTCGTTCCATTATGGAAAATTTATTACTTGATGTCATGTATACATTACCTGCCAAAAAAGATATTAAAGAAGTTATTATTGATAAAGATGTTATTACGAATAAGAAAAAACCAAAATTCATCAAAAAATAACATAACTATCTGACAAAGAGAAAAAAATCATTAAAAAGAGCAAATTTTAATTTGCTCTTTTTTTTAAATACGAAAAACATCTCTTTACATTTATAAAAAAAAGACATACATATATAATATTATAAAGATTGATTTTTGAGACTAAAAAAGAGTGCATTTTATTTATAAACGACCTATTTGAAAAATGAATAACAATGCAAAAATTGATAAAGAAAGGAAACAAATGAACGCTCCCGAAATGATTAATGGCCTTTATCCAGTCTTACCACTCAGAGATATTATTGTTTTTCCACATGTAGTGGTTCCGCTTTTTGTTGGTAGAGATAAGTCCATTGCCGCTCTTGAAAATGCTATGGAAAGCAATAAACAAATTTTGCTTGTTGCCCAAACGGACGCGCTTGTCGATGTGCCATATCCGGGTGATTTATATACCGTCGGGACGCTTGCAAATATTTTGCAATTATTAAAGCTACCGGACGGAACAGTCAAAATTTTAATTGAGGGCGTATGCAGAGCAAAAGTTATTGAATGGACACAAAATTCAACTTTTTTTGAAGCGCATGCAGAAGTTTTGCCTGATGTAGCTGACAAAGAAACCGAAATTGAAGCGTTAAACAGATCTGTTGCCGTTCAATTTGAAAATTATGTCAGATTGAATAAGCGTATTGGCCCTGAAGTTTTAGCCGCCATCTCTCAGATTAAAAATCCGGAAAAATTTGCTGATATTGTGGCAACTCATTTAACACTCAAAGTCGAAGAAAAACAAAAAATCCTTGAAATCGATTCTTTAAGCAAAAGATTAGAAGCTCTTTATCAAGCAATGGAAAAAGAAATCGGCGTATTACAAGTTGAAAGAAAAATCAGAAAACGCGTTAAACGCCAAATGGAAAAAAGTCACCGTGAATATTACCTGAATGAACAAATGAAAGCCATTCAAAAAGAATTGGGCGATTCAGAAGATGGTGGGGAAATAAAATCCATAGAAAGGAAAATAAAAAAAGCAGGCATGCCGAAAGAAGCCAGAGAAAAAGCTCTTTCTGAACTTAAAAAACTTCAAATGATGGGACCGATGTCTGCCGAATCAACCGTTGTTCGCAACTATTTAGAATGGTTGATTAATATTCCATGGCGAAAAAAATCAACACTTCAAAATGATTTATTGGAGGCCAAACGTATTTTAGATGAAGATCATTATGGCCTTGAAAAAGTCAAAGAACGTATTTTAGAATTTTTAGCCGTCCAAAAAAGAACAAATTGTTTAAAAGGCTCCATTCTTTGCTTTGTAGGCCCTCCGGGTGTCGGCAAAACATCTTTAGGTCAATCTATTGCCAGAGCAACCGGTCGAAAATTTGTTCGCGCAGCCCTTGGTGGTATGCATGACGAATCCGAAATCAGGGGACATAGACGCACCTATATCGGAGCTATGCCTGGAAAAATCGTTCAAGGGATGAAAAAAGCCAAAACGATTAATCCACTTTTCCTTTTAGATGAAATTGACAAATTAGCTCATGATCATCGTGGGGATCCTTCTTCTGCTTTATTAGAAGTTTTGGATCCGGAACAAAACACAACATTTAATGATAATTACATTGAAGTTGACTATGATTTGTCAAATGTCATGTTCATCACAACGGCCAACTCTTTAAATATGCCAAGACCATTAAAAGACAGAATGGAAATCATTCATCTTTCTGGATATACAGAAGATGAAAAACTTCAAATTGCAAAACGCCATTTGATAAAAAAACAATTTGAATTAACGGGCATTACGGATAAAGAACTTAAGATTTCTGATGAAGCTATTATTCAACTTATTCGTTGTTACACAAGAGAATCGGGCGTTAGAAATCTTGAGAGAGAAATTTCAAAAATTGCTCGTAAAGCATTAAAAGAAATTCAACTTGAAAACATTAAATCAATCACGGTGACGCCCAAAAATTTGAAAAAGTATTCCGGTGTTGAAAAATTCAGCTTTGGTGTTGTTGAAAAAGAAGATCAAATCGGAACAACAACCGGTTTGGCTTGGACAGAAGTCGGTGGAGACATTTTATCCATTGAAGCCGTTACTTTACCTGGCAAAGGAAGAATCAAGCTCACAGGTCAACTCGGCGATGTGATGAAAGAATCTGTAGAAGCAGCGCTTTCTTTTATCAGAGCGCATGCGACTGATTTTGGCATTGATAATGAAACATTTGAGAAAAATGACATCCATGTTCATGTCCCGGAAGGAGCAACCCCAAAAGACGGACCTTCTGCCGGGATTACCATGATGACTTCTCTTGTTTCAGCATTTACAGGCATTCCAGTTCGAAAAGATATTGCCATGACCGGTGAAATTACACTTCGTGGTCGCGTGCTTGCTATCGGCGGATTAAAAGAAAAACTTTTAGCCGCATTAAGAGCCGGAATAAAAACCGTTTTAATTCCAAAAGAAAACGTTAAAGATTTAGAAGAAATCCCAAATAACGTTAAAGAGGGATTAAAAATTATTCCTGTTTCTGATGCCTTAGTTGTTTTAGAACATGCATTAACAAAAAAAATGAAACCGAAAACAGCTAAAAAAGAGGTAAAATCCGGTAAAAAGGAAACAAAAAAGACGAAAAAATAAAATATTTTTTCTTCTTATAAAGCGGGAAAATGAAAAATTTTCCCGTTTTTTCTTATAAAAAGTCAAAAAATCAATATCTTGAGGCAAAAAAATAAAAAAATAAAAAAAACAGACAATTTTAAAATTATAGATATAAATCAATATGTTGCAAAGAACAGAATCAAAACACCTAATAAAAAAAACAAAAAAAAGATTTTTTTTTACAAAATAATGAAAAAAGAGTGTTGACAATTTTCTAAAATAGCCGTTAAGATAGCGTTTGTAAGGGAGATTCCCTGTTTAACTCAAACACAGTTTAAAAGGAGTTTATTATGAACAAACAAGAATTAGTTGATGCAGTTGCAGCAGCATCCGGTTTACCAAAAACAGTTACATCCAAAGCTTTGGATTCATTCTACAATGTTGTTTCTTCAACAATCCAAAACGGAAATGACGAAGTTCGCATCACAAACTTTGGCACATTCTGCTCAACAAAACGCTCTGCTACAACAGGCCGCAACCCACAAACAGGGGAAACAATCAAAATTCCAGCTTCATACCAACCGAAATTCCGTGCTGGTAAAGGCTTAAAAGAAATCGTCAACAAAAAATAATTTTTTTGTATTGACATTTCAAAAAAAGGATGATATAAGTGTATCATCCTTTTTTAAGGGCGACTAGCTCAGCTGGTTAGAGCACCTCGTTTACACCGAGGGGGTCTGCGGTTCGAATCCGTAGTCGCCTACCAATAAAAGAACCACTCCTTGTGAGTGGTTTTTTTATTGGTAAACTACGGGATATGAGCGCAAGACCCCCGAGGTGGAGGGGGGCAAGGTTCGGTCGCGCCAGCGGACGGCGAAGAATGAGCCGGTCCCGAATTTATGAGGGACGAGGGATTTATCCCGAGCAATTATAGTAGTCG
>JAFXIF010000048.1 GCA_017533325.1 Alphaproteobacteria bacterium | reverse complement strand
TTTTATTATACCATGGGTTTGAATTTTCGTGTCCAAAATTTTTCAAAAAAAATTGATGATTTTTTGATATTTTCTTTTAGGGTTTTGATTTTAAACGATTATTTTTTATCAAAAATTTGCATAAAAATTGATAAAAATATAAAATTTTATGTTTTTTGTTTCAAAAAAACCGGTCAAAAATCAGTAAAAAAGGACCTGTTTTAAGGCGTCATTTTTGAGCCAAAATGCCGGCAAATCTAACGACCGTTAGATTTCCGACCCCAAAATTCAAAACAACCCTTTAAAACAAAAAACATTTTTAATTATTTTTCATATTAAAACAGTTGAAAAACTTTCTTTGACAAGACTTGATTTTTATCGCATACCTCCCTATGTAATAAAAAAAGATGAGGTGAAATATGAATCAAGAAAAATTAACAGACAGATCTAAAGGTTTTATTCAATCAGCCGAATCATTGGCTGTTCGAAATAGTAATCAATTTTTAATGCCGGTTCATTTATTAAAAGTGATGTTAGATGACAAGGAGGGATTATCCGCTTCTTTGTTACAAAAAGCCGGTATTGATTTAGGCGATTTATATCGACAAGTTGAAGAAGAAGTTGCTTCATGTCCAAAAGTTCACGGCTCTTCGGTTCAAACAAGCGTCTCGCAAGATTTTTTAAAAGTTCTTGATAAAGCTGAAGAAATTTCAGATAAAGCAAAAGATAAATTTGTAACGGTTGAACGTTTACTTCAAGCTCTTTTGTTAAATCCGAAGTATCATGTAGATAGTCAAAAATTAAATCAAGCCATTAATGAAATGCGCCAAGGCCGAACAGCCGAATCTCCAACTGCGGAAGATAGTTTTGAAGCGCTTAAAAGATATGCAACGGATTTTACGGAACGTGCAAAACAAGGAAAGCTTGACCCTGTCATCGGGCGGGACGATGAAATTCGCCATACGATTCAGGTCTTATCAAGACGAACGAAAAATAATCCTGTTTTAATTGGTGAACCCGGAGTCGGGAAAACGGCAATTGTTGAGGGTTTGGCATTAAGAATTGTGAATAATGATGTGCCGGATAGTTTAAAAAATAAACGTTTAATGGGGCTTGATATGGGGGCTTTGATTGCCGGAGCTAAATATCGTGGGGAATTTGAAGAACGCTTAAAAGCGGTGTTAGATGAAGTTAAAAGTGCTGAAGGGCAAGTGATTTTATTTATTGATGAAATGCACACGGTTGTGGGGGCAGGGGCAAATGCCGGCTCAATGGATGCCTCTAATCTTTTAAAACCGGCATTAGCTCGTGGAGAATTGCATTGTATTGGCGCAACAACATTAAAGGAATATCAAAAATATATTGAAAAAGATCAAGCTTTTGCCAGACGGTTTCAACCTGTTTATGTTGGTGAACCGAAAGTTGAAGAAACAATTTCAATTTTGCGCGGAATTAAAGAAAAATATGAATTGCACCACAAGGTTAAAATTTCAGATGCGGCATTGGTTGCGGCAGCCGTTCTTTCAAACAGGTATATTACGGATAGATTTTTGCCGGATAAAGCCATTGATTTGATGGATGAGGCGGCAAGTAAATTAAAAATGGCCATGGATTCAAAGCCTGAAAGTTTGGATGAGTTGGATCGCAGATTGGTGCAACTTAAAATTGAGCGTGAGGCTTTAAAGAAAGAAAAAGATGCGGCTTCAAAAGAACGTCTTAAAAAATTAGAAGAAGAAATCACTGTTTTGGAAAAGCAATCTGTTGAAGAAAATCAAATTTGGCAAGTTCATAAACAAAGTTTGCAGTTGGTTTCTTCATTGCGAGAAGAATTGGATTTAAGGAAAACAGAGGTTGAAAAAGCGTTACGCGAAGGGCTGTATGAAAAAGCAGGGGAGCTGACTTATAAAAAAATTCCGGACCTTGAAAAGAAAATTAAAGAACTTGAAGAAAAAAATAATGAACGCGCGGAAAATGAAATCGTTACCCCAGATTTAATTGCCGGTATTGTTTCAAAATGGACGGGTATTCCTGTGGATAAATTAATGGGAAGTGAAAAAGAAAAATTACTCCACATGGAAGAGGAAATTGCCAAAAAAGTTGTTGGACAAAAAGGGGCAATTCAAGCAGTCTCTAATGCCGTTCGTCGTTCTCGTTCCGGTTTAAATGATCCAAATAGACCGATTGGTTCTTTTTTGTTTTTAGGCCCAACCGGTGTCGGAAAAACAGAGCTTGCCAAAGCATTGGCGTCATTTTTGTTTGATGAAGAACATGCTTTTGTTCGCATTGATATGTCTGAATACATGGAAAAACATGCTGTTTCAAGATTTTTAGGG
>JAFXIF010000047.1 GCA_017533325.1 Alphaproteobacteria bacterium | reverse complement strand
TAAAAGAACATTCTAGCTTCCTATTAAAAGCTTTGAATCTGCTAAAATAAACAAAAGAAAGCTTTTAATGGGGGGCTAGTCTTGATTTTAGCTACTTAAAATGACCGTTAAAAAAAATAAAGTGAGAAAATTTTTTGAAATGAATAAAGGACACTTTTAATGGGGAAAAAGTCTTGAGCTTAAGTTCCTTAAAATGAGCGTTTTCAAAGAGTTTTTTTTGTTTTTGGGTTTGTTTTTGTTTTTAATATAATAATTTTAAAATCAAATTGTTATATTAATAAATTAATGTATTACTTTAACTAATAATAAATTTATATAAAAAGGTGAAATTTGTATCTGATCGCATAAAAATAAAAAAAAGACGATTAAAATCGTCTTTTTTCATAATCTAACTTTTAAAAATATCGCGCTAACGCTGCAAATATTTTTTCTAAGGCTTAGTACCCTTCAACGCTGAAACGTTTTCTTTTCATCTTACGAGAACGACGAATGCATTCTGTTGCTTTACGTGCTTTCTTTTCAGACGGTTTTTCGTAGTAACGGCGCAATTTCATTTCGCGGAAACTACCTTCACGTTGCATTTTTTTCTTTAACACGCGTAAAGCTTGTTCAACATTGTTGTCATGAACGACGATTGTAACTATGGGACTCACCTCACTTTCATTTTGCGCTATTTTAACTTCTTTTTAAATAAAAATCAAGAACTTTTTTGTGTTTTTTTATAAAAAGAGAGCAAAAGCGTGATTTGATTTGAGTTTTTAAAAAAAATATGTATACTAAACAGATTAAAAGATAACATGATTGGTAAAAAAATGAGTATTGATACATTGTTTTCAAGAGGGATGGAACAAAAGCCCTTAGCGGATAAAATGAGGCCGACTTCTTTAGAAGGCGTGGTAGGGCAAGAGCATTTGCTTTCACCAAAAGGGCCGTTAAAAAGAATGCTTGACAGTGGCAAAGTTTCCTCTTTTATTTTATGGGGCCCGCCGGGGTGCGGAAAAACAACAATTGCAAGAATTTTGGCTGATGAAGTTAATTTGCATTTTGAATCGTTATCTGCCGTCTTTTCGGGTGTTTCGGATTTAAGAAAAGTTTTTGAAGCAGCCTCTAATCGAAGGAAAATCGGGAAGGGGACTTTACTCTTTGTTGATGAAATTCATCGTTTTAACAGAGCGCAACAAGATGCTTTTTTGCCTTATGTGGAAGATGGAACGGTTATCTTGGTTGGGGCAACAACCGAAAATCCCTCGTTTGAACTTAATGGCGCTTTGCTTTCAAGATGTAAAGTCTTTGTTTTAAATCGGTTAACGGATGAAGCTCTTGAAAAATTGTTGCTCAAAGCAGAAAGTATTTTTGAAAAACCGTTACCGCTTGATGAAGTGGGAAGAAATTATATAAAGGCAGTTGCTGATGGCGATGGAAGATATTTTTTAAGTTTGATTGATGCTGTTTATGCTTATGCATTGGAAAATGAAATTTTGGATAAAGAGGCACTGGAACTTTTATTGCAAAAACGTTTTCCAAATTATGATAAAAATGCCGAAAATCATTATAATTTGATTTCTGCGCTTCATAAATCAATCAGAGGCTCAGATCCGGATGCGGCTCTTTATTGGTGCGCTCGCATGATAACTGCCGGAGAAGATGTTAAATATCTTTTGCGCCGGTTAACAAGAATTGCAAGTGAAGATGTGGGACTTGCGGATCCGCTTGCCCTTGTTCAGGCGCATTCTGCTTGGGATGCTTATGAACGATTGGGTTCTCCGGAGGGGGATTTAGCGGTTGCAGGGCTTGTTGTTTATTTGGCAACGGCGCCAAAATCCGTTGGCATTTATAAAGCTTGGAATGAGGCCAAAGGAATGGCGCTTGAAACCGGTACTTTAATGCCTCCGAAACATATTTTAAATGCCCCGACAAACTTAATGAAAAATTTGGGATATAACCAAGGATATCAATATGATCCGGATTTGGAAGACAGTTTTTCAGGGCAAAATTATTTTCCGGATGGGATGAAAAGACAGGAATTTTATCGTCCGCCTGAACGGGGGTTTGAACGAGAAATTAATAAAAGATTGACCTATTGGAAAGAGCTTAGAGAAAAAAAACAAAAAAAGAAAAAAATTTAATTGCATTATTTAAATAGTTTATATATAAAAAGTTATAAGGAGACAGGTGTGGCACAGGTTCAAATTATTCAAGTGAAAAAAGACGATGAGGGAATTCGTCTTGACAGATGGTTTCAAAGACATTACCCAATGTTGAAGAATGGTCAGCTTCAACGGCTTATTCGTGCCAAAAATATTAAGGTGAACGGTCAAAAAACATCAACGGATTTTCGGTTGAGTATTGGTGATGAAATCAGAGTGCCGCCACTTCAACTTAACGCAACTTCTTTAAAAAATGAGCCGAGAAATCTTTCAAAGGCTGATGTTGATTTTATGAAATCCCTTGTTATTTATAAAGATGAAGATATTATTGTTTTAAATAAACCGGCCGGCATTTCAGTTCAAGGCGGGACTAAAACGTCAAGGCATATTGACGGACTTTTAGATGCTCTTCGGTTTGAAAAACAAGAAAAGCCTCATTTGGTTCACCGATTGGATAAAGATACATCAGGTGTTTTGATTTTGGGGCGAACGGCCAATGCGGCCGCTTCTTTAGCCTCAGCTTTTAAACAAAGAAAAGCTTTAAAAGTTTATTGGGCTGTTGTGGTTGGAAAACCAAAGCTTTTATCCGGAAAAATTGATGCGCCACTTTTAAAATTGCCGGGGGCTCAAGGAAAAGAGCAAATGAAAATAGATTTTGATAACGGACAGCGTGCTCAAACGCTTTATCGGGTTATTGATGCGTTGGCAAAAAAAGCTTCATGGCTTGAAATGTGTCCGTTAACAGGAAGAACACACCAGTTGCGTGTTCATTCAATGGCGTTAAATACGCCGATTGTCGGTGATGTGAAATATGGGGGTGAACGGGCTTTGTCTGTCGGAATGCAAGATGCTGACAAAATGCACCTTCACGCCAGAGCACTTAAAATTCAACACCCAAATCCTAAAAAAGGCTGGATGGAATTTGAAGCAACATTACCGGCTCACATGAAAAACACTTTTGATTTTTTAGGCTTTGATGAAGATCAATCTGTGAATCCGTTTGATTATTTTAAAAAGGACGAATAAAAATGATAAGATTAATCCGCTATCTTTTTCTTTTGGCTATCATCTTGGTATCGAGTCTTTATATTATTTTATTGTTTATTGATTTAAATCATTTTAAGGGAACGATTGAAAGAGAAATCAGTTCGCTTTTGGCAAGAAGAGTTGAAGTTGGCGGAATTGAACTTAAAATGTCCTTGGTTCCGAAATTGTCGGTCAAAAATTTGGTGGTTCAAAATCAAGAAGGTTTTGAATCGGATAAACCATTTGCCAAAGTTGGAACAACGGATTTAACATTTTCCATTATGCCTTTGTTTCATGGAATTGTTCAAGTGGATGCCGTTCATTTAGGGAATGCCCAAATTTATTTAACTCAGAAAAATGAACAAAATAATTGGACATTTTCAACAAAAGAAAAAGAAGCTGAAACAACTGTTAAGCCGGCATACGGGCAAAAACAGTTTGATATTCGCCGTGTGAAAGTTGAGCAATTTTCAATTGCAGATTCTGTTATAACGTATGATACCGAAAAAATGAAAGAAACGGTGATTTTAACAAGTTTTGCTTTGAATCAATTGGAAAATGCAACAGCGCAATTAAATTATAAAGGGATTCCTATTCAAGCGACTTTTTCAACAGCCAATATTTTACAAATGATTCGCACCGGCTATGTGAAAGATTTTACCTTAAATGTAAGAGCTTATGAAGGATTAATGAAAATTTCCGGACAAATGGAAAATATGTATGCTTTAAGGAATATGAATTTCACATTTGATGTTTCTTCTCCTGATTTTGGGAAAACATTATCCTTATTCGGATTAAATGAAGCTGCGCAATTAACAGCAGGGAAGCCGTTTTCAATGGTTTTTGTTGTGCAAGGATCATTAGAGGCATTTAAACTGGCCGGTTTGACCGCTGAAGTGAAAAATATGGCAAATTTGCATTTAAATTCATTGATTGAAAATATTTTAACGGATCCGAAAATTTCTTTGAAAGCCAGCGGTGAAGTTAAAAGCCATGACATAACAAACAAATATGGCATTCAACCGATAACTTTGGATTTAGATTCATTGTATAAAAATAAAAAAGTGGATGTTAACAAACTTTCTTTGTTTATCAACAGATCTGATGTTTTTGTTAAAGGAAGTGTTGATTTTTCAAAAGAAGTCCCTGTTGTAAAAGGAAATATTCATTCCAATTATTTTGATTTGGCAGATGTTGTTGCGGAAAAAGAAGGACTGCCGATAAAAGCAGAAACAGAGGATGCATCTATTGAAACGGCCAATAAAAAAATAGATTTGTCATTTTTAAATAAAGTAAATGGTGAAGCAAATATTTCATTTTCTAACTTAAAGATTATGAAGACAGATAAAGATTACCATGAGGGGGCTGTGTCTATCAGTTTGAATGAGGGTAACCTTAAAATAAATCCTTATCGCTTTGACTTTTTAAATGGGAATATTACTGGAAATTTTGAAGTAAATGCTTCTTCTCAACCAATGTATATGGCATTAAACTTAAAAGGTTTGGGTTTGATGATCAGTGATTTAAAAGATGTTTCAGAGCATTTAAGAAATTCATCAGCCAATGTTTTGGTTAATGTCTATTCAAGCGGTGATACACTTAAATCAATTATGGGCCATTTAAACGGAGAAGTTAAAGCACAAGTTTCGTCAGGGTTAATTGTGAATAAATGGTTTAATTCTCTTCCGTCCTTGATTGGTATTGTAACAAAAAACAGTGCTTTTTCTTATGCTGATACGGAAACACAATCTGAATTAAATTGTGCCGCGATGAAATTGGATATTAAAAACGGGGTTGTCAAATCGGATAAAAATATAGCGGTTGAAACAGCCATGATGAACTTGGTGGTCAGTGGAAATATTGATTTTGCCAAAGAAAATCTTTCTCTTTCTTTGATACCGTCTTTAAACCATTTGAATAATAAAATAAACAAAAAATTATCTTTTGCCCAATATATTCGATTAGAAGGACCGTTTTCAGATATAAAAATGCGCGAAGATACAGCAGGAGCTTTGAATGCGTTGAAAGATAAAGAACTTGAAAAATTGGCAAGAAAATTATCCGGAGACAAAACAAGTAAAAAGAATGATTATATTCCGAATGGCGGATTATGTCAGTTAGCTCTTGGTGAAGATGTTTTCTCATCCGAAACAAAGAAAAAAGAAGTTGCTGTGGATAAGCAAAATACGGCTACTCAAAAAACACAAGAAAAAGATGTTAAAGAAAGTTTGAAAGAACAGGTCAAAGATCAAATTACAAAAACTTTAACTGAAATTTTGAAACGAAAATAAATGAAGGAAATTCATTGTTATATTTTGGGTCGTGTTCAAGGAGTTGGCTATCGCGCTTGGTGTGAAAAAGAAGCGCGAAAGCTCTCCTTAACCGGCTGGGTCAGAAACAGGTCTGATGGTTCAGTGGAAGTTTATGCAAAAGGTTTTCATGACTCTGTGGATGTTTTTTTGACCTTGTTAAAAGAAGGCCCCTTATTTGCAAGAGTGAAAAATATTGAGCCGGTTATAATTCCAAGTGCTTCTTTGCCAACGATCCAAGACGGCGTTTTTGAACAAAAACCAAGCGTATAGAATTAACATTTTTAAATAATTGTTTAGATAAGGATATTAATGAGATAAAGAAAATTCGTTGTTACGGGAATCAATTATGTGAAAATGCGGGAAAAATTGGAATGTGATCAAAATAAATTATGTGAGCAAATTTTAATAGAGAAAATGCTTGCCCTAAAAAAACTATGTGTAAGCCAAAAGCAACATTGTCGTGATTAAAAAAAAACTATCGAAAAAATCGATAGTTTTTTTGTTTTTAGGCCGCCTCAATTTCGGGAAGTGATAAATTTTCTTCAAATTTGACATCAGAGAAATACTCTCTGATAATTGAGGAATCTTGCGCTTCAACAACAAGAACTTTAAATGCTTTTTCAAGATGTTGTCTGATATTTGGGTTAATGTAATCTAAAACAATTGTATTTTCTTTATTGCGATAAAAAAGAGCGTGTTCGCCACCATCATAAACAATAGTTGGTTTTTCCTCATTTGTTAATCTGGCTTTTATAATGAACAATAAATCTCCAGCTGCATTTTTTAAAATATCATATTTTTTTTCTTGTTCAATAATAGTTTTTTTCATATTGCCTCACCTAATAATAATCAACTGAAAATCATTATTCCACACAATAAAAGGAAAATCAATAAAAAAAAGGATGTTTTTTTGAAAAATAATAAGGAAGAGGGCGGGACTTATCTTATATTTAATAAGAATTTTAATTTATTGGGGGTTTTCTCATTCCAGCCGGCTGAATATCCTTTCGGTGTAAAAATAATAGGGGTATATAACTGCTTAACTGTAATATGATATTTTTTTGCAAATTCTTTAATTAAAAGACGGTTTTCAGCCTGACTTAAATCTTTAATCTGATAGGTGATTAACGCTGTTTTGGATTGTAGTTCCTGAAAGAATTTAATGGCGTTAGAGGTGTTTGTGCATTCCGGCCGTGTAAAAATAATGGCGGACGTTTTAAGCTCTGTTTCATCAGAGCAAGCGCTTAAAAATAATAAACAACAAACAGAAAAAACGAACAAAAATAATTTTTTCATACAACACCTTTTTTTGAAAATTTAATTTATTTTATTTGATTGTTTTTTATTAGTCAATATTCTTTTTTAAGAACTGATTGACAAATTCAATTTATAAAGGCATATTGTGGTTATGTCAGTTTTATATATTAAAAAACTTAGTTTGTTATTCGCCGTATTTTTTCAAATCGCCCTGTTTGTTGTTGGGGGCGGTTTGGCGATGCTTCCGGTTATCGAACAAAAATTTGTTAAAAAATATAAATTGCTTTCCCAAAATGATTTGTTGGATATGATTAGTCTAACACAAATTGTCCCCGGATTGATTGCCGTGAATAGTGCAGTGTATGTCGGTTCAAAAATTGCGGGTTTTTTAGGTGCGGTTGTCGCGGCCATTGCCGTTATTTTGCCGTCCATTGTTATTATTTTGGTGTTGGCTCTTTTTTTTAGAGATTTAAGCTCCTCTAATCCGATTATTGTTGGGGCATTTTCAGCTGTTCGTGCCTGTATCACGGGTGTTTTTTTTGTTACCTTTATGCGACTTCAAAAAAGAGTTTTAATATCCCCGTTAATCATTTTTATTGTTTTTGTTTTATTCGTTTTATTGGTTATCGGTTTAAATCCGGTTGTTGTTTTATCAGGCGCTTTACCGATTGGATATCTTTATTATTATATGGTTCAAAAAAATCGACTTCCTGATTTATTGAAAGGCTCCAAATGACGATTTTTATGTTAATGGTAACTTTTGCAAAGTTTGGGTTGTTGTGTTTTGGCGGGGGTTATATGATAATCCCGATGCTTTTACATACTTTTGTTGAAGAAAAAGCCATTTTAACGTTATCTTCGTATGGGAATTTAATCTCTTTATCTCAAATTACGCCGGGGCCGGTCAGTATTAATGCCGCTACTTATGTGGGATATCTTGCAAATGGGGTTTTAGGAGGAATTTTTGCTTCAATCGGTTTAATTTTACCCGGTCTTTTCTTGGCTTATTTTATGGTTCGGTTTTTGCAAAAATTTAAAGGAACATTTTTTGTAAACGGTTTGTTGACGGGAATGAGGATGGCTGCGGTAGCCATGGTTTTATATGCTTGCTTAATTTTTGTTCAACTCTCTGTGCTTTCCAAAGAAATTCCTTGGAAAGAAATTTATAATTTTTTAACCTTAAAACCATATACTTTTAGTGGGTTTCATCTAAATATTTTTGAAACAATCATTTGTATTATGTCATTTTTAATTGTGTATTATACCAAATTTTCAATAACGGCGCTGTTATTTGTTATGGCTCTTGTGGGTGCTTTCTATGGGGTTCTTTTCTTGGGTTAGTTATAAATATATTGCCAATATTTCGGATTTGATGTATAATAAAATTAACTAAAGTTTTATTAAGGAGAGTATAATGCTTTTTAATCCAGAAAATTATCCCTATTCATTAAATACTAAAATTGTTCAAATGGCGTTTTATCTGATTCAGAGAGGTGAAGCAGGTCATAAAAGAGGATGTTATACGGGGGAATATGCCGATTGTGGTGGAGTCAGAACCATTGGATATGGAACGGTGACCGAAGATGGGTATAACCATTTAAATTATAGGGAAAAAACAATAACGGAAGAAATGGCCGTATCTCTTGCGCAACAAGAAATGGTGTATAAGCTTGATGAGAAATGTCGAACAAAGTTTCGAAATTATGATCAGTTACTTCCATGTTATCAGGCAGTGATTTTGGATACAGTTTATCAAGGGTTTTGGACAAGGATTGTAGATGATTTTAATAATGGTAATATGCAGGCAGTATATGATACCGTAACGGATACATCTTTGCCTAAAAATGGGAATAAAGAGCGCGCAGCTGTTCGAGGTAGAGCTATTGAAATGGGGATGCAAATTGAAGCGGTTCAACAAGCAAACCCAAGTGCTGATCCAAGAGCTGTAGCTTCACTTTTAGCTCAACAAATGTTGGTGAAATATCAACATTTAAATGGAACAGATTTAGAATTAACACGTGATGAATTAGCTTTGCTTTATCGATCGACAATGTTTGCTTATGGCGTTAATTGTTCTGAACAAGAGATTAGGGATTTTGCTCTCTCATTTCCAAATGTAGCAACTGGGATGCATGGAATTGGTTCAAATGGAGAACAGATGTCTCCTGGTTCATCTAATATGTTTAGTACATATCAAAATCAAGCTGCTTATGTTGTTAACTCATCAAGGCAAGGCGTTAATTCATTGTTGGCTGGGGCTCAATCAACAGATTCTGTTGCTCAAGCAGAAGCTCAACAAAATAAAGGAACAAACGAAACAGAAAACTCAACTGGAGCAGAAATAGTTAACGCTGTGTTGAGCATGGTTGGTATGCAAGCTCTTTTAAAAATTGTTGGCAATGTTTTAGATGTAGATTCTTCTGCTTCTTCATCTGATGGGGTTTCAGCAATTGCATCATCTTTGCTTAATGGAAAAAGTGATAATCAGGCATAGAAAATTATTATTTTGAAGACGAATAAAGGCTTCATTGTTAAATAATGAAGCCTATTTTTTTTATTTAATATTTGATAAATTAAAAATGAATATTAAATGCGTTGAAGATAAGACCACTTATAAAAGCCGTTAAAAATAAACATAACATAATTTTTAAATTTTGTTTGAATTTACGGTTTACATGAAATAAAACAAAAAGCCCGATGCCGGAGTTAGCCAAAACAGCACTTAAAAATGTTCCGTCTTGAAGAGCGTTATCGGCATATAATTGCGCAGAAATAACAGACGGAGCGCAATTTGGAATTAAACCGAAGAGGCTGGCAAATAAAGGACCGAAAACATTATGTTGAAAAAGGCTTTCTTTTAATTCATGAGGCATGAGGCTGTGAAAAACAAAATTTAAAATAATGTTGATGATAAAGATAAAAAGAAAAATATTGAGGGTATGTTTTAAAGCTGAAAGCCACAAGCTGGAATGACAGCATCCGCAAGCAACTTCTTTACAAAGCAAGTTCATTTGAAAAGAAGGTTTTGCGCCGTGATTTTTCTTTTTAAGAACTTTATCTAAGAAAAGGCCAATCATAACGGCAATTAAAGATTTATAAAAAATAATACTGCAAATTTTTGAAAGAGGCACTTGATTGGAAAGTAAAACAGGTAACATTTCATCTGAGGTTGCCAAAAAAAGAGCAACAAGTGTGCCGGTGGAAATAACTCTGGCAGCATAAAAATTAGCGCCTGCAACACTGAGCCCGCATTGCGGCAAAATTCCCAACAAAGTTGCTAAAACGGGAGCAAATGCTGAATGTGTTTTCGCAAAAAATAAGCTGACATTTTGAGTTTTTCTTTCAAGATATTCAAGAATAAGATAAGCGATAAATAAATATGGCAAAATCATAAGGCTTTCATGACTTGCATGTGTTAAAACATCAAAAACAGAAAGATGGTGATGCATAATTATCCTTTACTTGAAAAAGAAATCTGATTGAGTTGCGTTAAAAAATTGGTGACCCTTGGATCTAAAATAATATCTTGAGGTTTTATTTGGTGTGTAATATGGATATCCGATAGCTTTCTGGTTCGGCTTAAAGCAACATACATTTGCCCGTGAGCAAAAGCGCCCTTATTCGTGTCAATAATAACTTTATCAAGGGTTTTTCCTTGCGCTTTATGAATAGTCAGAGCATACCCGAGTTGTAAAGGAAACTGTTCAAAAGAGCCTGTTTCCTTTTCGATGACGGAATCTGTTTTGGCATCATAATCATAGCTGAAACTTTGCCAAACTTCTTTACCGACAGTTATTATTTTATTTTCCGAAATTAAGCGCACCATCAAATATCCTTCTTTCATATCAACAATTTCGCCCATTGAGCCGTTGATAAAATAAGGAGGGTTATTTTTGTTAAATAGCACAAGTGCTCCTTTTTTTAAAGTAAGGTTTTTAGGAGCAGGGGTGTCTTGTGATTTTTCAAAAGTTCCCTTTGCGCTGGCAGTATACGTTTTTTCTTCACTTTTAATTTGACTTAATCTTGAATGATTAATTTTTTCGGCCGCTTGTCTGTATGGCGTAATGGTAACGGCTGTTCTTAAAATTTCTTCATCTTTAAATTTGAGTTGATTAAAAGCTTCCAGTGCGCAAGAAAGATTTTTTCTTTCCCTGATATCAATTAAAAATTTGAGCAGTTGATTATCATTTTGGCGATAAACTTTTTTAAATTCATAAAAACAAAAGCCGGCATTTTGAAAACTTTTTGCATCAAAGAAAAAAGCATTTGAATGGCCGTATTTTTGTTGGAAAATATGATACGTTGTATTTTTAATAACAGGTGGCAGTTGGCATAAATCGCCGACAAAAATCATTTGCACTCCGCCAAACGCTGAAAAATCGCCTCTGGCTTTTTTTAAAAGGTAATCAATAGAGTCAAGAATATCCGGCCTCACCATTGAAATTTCATCAATGATAATCATATCGGTCTTTTGAAGGATTTTAATTGTCTTTTTCTTTAATTCAATTTGTTCTTTAATAATAAAATCACCAAGCGGAAGCTGAAAAAGCGAATGAATGGTAACACCTGAAATATTAAGAGCAGCAATAGCCGTTGGACATAAAATCCTTATTTTTTTATCCGAGTTATTAAAAAGATATTTGATAAAGGTTGATTTACCGGTGCCGGCTTGTCCTTGCAAAATATAATTGTCACGTGTGTTTTCAATCATGTGAAACAATTTATGCTGGTCGGCACTGAGTGTAACACCGGTTAAGTCAAACTGAAGTTTCTTTTTTTTCATGGGCCAAATCATATCTTTTTTTTTCAAAAAGGTCAATAAAATAAAAAATCTTGTTAAAAATGAACTTTTTTTATACGATATCGTTATAATGAACAGGAGGTCAAAAAAATGACAGATATTTCAATGTTACTAAAAGAAGCAAAACCGCTTTATATGAAACGAAAAAAAAGACGCGCCGTAATTAAAAATGCGGCAGTCGGGTTAACGATGTGCTCTTTGTTATTGGGGTTAGGGGTTCAAAATTTTTCATCAACAAACTCATTGGATCAACTTAATGATTTATATGTGGCTTTATATGATGATGAAGCATTTGAAACAAAATATCAGCTTTTTGCTCAGGATGGCGAAATTTATCCTGTCGATGAATTTGGTTTGATTTGGGTGAATGCATGAGTTACACATTTAACGAAGTGCGTTTAAAAGTGCGTTCTGTGATTAAAAGAGTCACCGGTTTTGTGAGCGAAGATTTGGAGCAGGAGGTTTTTTTAAAGGCAATTGAAAATAAAGATAAATATCAAGAAGAAGGTAAGTTTATCGCTTGGATTAAGGTTGTTGCGCAAAATATGGCAAAAGATATGTTTAAAAGCGCTTATTTTCAAAACAGTTGTCTTTCAAGCAATATTGATGATTTTCAACTGGAAGATAAGAAACAAACAGCTCTTGAAGTTCAGTTGCAAAAAGAACGGCAAAAAACCATATTAAAAGCGGTTGATTCATTACCTTCGAAAATGAGAGATGTTATTTATTTTTATGAATTTGAAGAGTTAAGTTATGAAGAAACAGCTAAAAAATTGGGTATATCGATTGGAACGGTTAAGTCGAGATTGTTTAATGCAAGAGAAATTTTAAGTCAAAAATTATCGCATTTGAAAGGAGAATAAAATGAAAAAATATTTATCGTTAATGATGATGGGGTTGGTTTTATGTTCATCGCCTGTATGGGCAAATTCAGATCAAGCTGTTCTTGAAAAAGAAGAAGTTGCTGTTGAAAATATTCAGGCAGATAAAGTCAAATTAAGAAAAAAACATCGTGAAAACTTTGCTGAACGGCTCAATTTGACTGAGGAGCAAAAGATTAAAGCTAAAGAGATGATGGAGAAAAATAAACCTCAAATGGAAGAAATTTTTTCAAAAATGAAAGAGTTAAGGAAGCAAGCTGCTGAAATCAGAGAGCAAAATCAAAAAGAGTTTGAATCTATTTTAACATCAGAGCAAAAAGAAACGTTGCAAAAAATTAAAAAAGAACATCATGAAAAAATGAAATTAAAAAAACATAAAAGATAACTCTATGATTATAAATTGAAAAATAAAAAAAGGGGGAGAAATCCCTCTTTTTTTTATAAAAAAAGTTGCGTCTTATTGTAAAAAGAATTAAAATAACTCAAACTTATTATTTAAAGCAAAAAAAAGACACAAAAAAGGAGACTTTTTATGTTGAAGCGAATAAAAAAAACATATAAGCGCAGATATACTAAAAGAAAACAAGCTTCGATTTTAGAACAAGGAAATTGTTTTTTATCTGAAAGTGAAGATAAAAAAAGGCGCAAAAATTTAAGTTACTTTATTTTGGCGTTGGCTGCTTTGTTGGTTATTATTCCTTGTCTTTTTTTACTTAAAACTCGCATAGAACAAGCAATGTTTATTGCTTCTGAACAAGAAATTTTAAAAGAGCAAAAAGCAGTAACATTGGTTATGCTTTTTTATAAGAATCAAAAAGGATACGCACAATATTGTCAATCACAAGGAGTCGTATTAGAAAATTATCCAAAAATATTTTCTGAAAGGTTCCAAACACATCAAGTTGTTTTAGAGCATTATTTAAAAGAAAAAAAAGAATTATCTTTAGAACAGGCCTATTCTAAGTTAAGAGCAAATTTTTCAAGAGTTATTGATAAAGCCGTTTTGATGAATTTTAATTTGATGGCAACAAGTTTAGCCCCTTACCAAAAAGAGGAAAAGACTTTATCTCATAAGGATATTTGTGAGATTTTGGAAAATTCTGCTTCCGATATCATTCAATCCGATTTGAATCCTGATTATTTAAGAATTCAAGAAGCGTTTAATGTTTTAAATAAAGAATAAAATTAAAAAAAGGATTTAATTTTTTGAGCCAATTTTTTTAAGAAAGACTCTTCTTTTTGAACCTCTTTTAAGGCAAGAGTTCGGCTGAATTGCTTGTTATACAATTCTTTTTCGCCTTTTGGATTTTTAAAGGCATATAAACCGTTTTCCATGCCGAGAAAGGTATATTTGTCGTTATTCCTTACTCTTTTATAAATATTTTTGGTGCTTGTCGGTTCAAAATAATCAACAAACTCAACATGTTTTATTTGATAACCGCCTTTGGGAATTTCAGCGCCTTTGCATTGTCTGTTAAATATAAGTTCTAACGTATATTGATCCACTTTGTTTGAAATTTTATTCGCATGGGTCATGCTTTCCAATCGTTCGCAATCCGTTTTTAAATTTTCCGGATTTGAAACCCCAATGGCTTTTAACAGCTTATCGCTGGTTTTTCGAGCATTGGATTTAATTTGTTGATAGTATTCCATTGAATTGGTTCGGTGTCTTCTTAAATTAAACAAATGCTCGTTAAGCATACGCAGTTTTCCGCCTTTTAAAAAGATTTTTGACCAAAAATCATAATCTTCGCTGGACATTAATGTTTCATCATAACGAATATTATGTCGTCTGATAAAATCTGTTCTGAAAAAAGAGATGTTCGTATAATAATTTTTTAAATGAAAAATAACCTCGAACCTGTGAGGAGGCACCCAGTTGTTGACACCGTTTTTTTCTCTGCCCATTTCCAAATATAAAGCATTTAACGCGATGACATCATCATGTTTTTCAAGGTATTCAACATGTTTTTCAAGTCGAGTTGGAAGCGAAACGTCATCAGAATCCATAATGGCAACATATTTGCCCTTTGCCGCATCGGTTCCGCGATTTCTGGAATAGGCAATTCCTTTATTTTTTTCATTGGTTAAAATGCGGATTCTGGGATCAATCTGAGCATAGGATTGTAATAAATTCGCTGATCCATCCGTTGAACCGTCATCAACGATAATAAATTCAAATTTATCATAAGTTTGATTTAAAATGGAATCAATCGATCGGGGTAAAAGTTCTAACCGGTTATATGTTGGCATAACAACGGAAACAAGCGGTCTTTTATCTGTATACCCGTATAAAAGCATTCCAAATCCGATAACAGGTATAGAGCAAAGAAGAATATATTTTTTCATGTTAAGCTTTTCCCGATATATTTGTCAGATAAAAATGGTTGATGCCCAAACCTTCAATGGCTTTTTCCCATCTGTTTGAAAAGGGAGTTTGAAAAAGAAGATTAGGATCAGCCGGAACGGTTAACCATACATTACTCATAATTTCATCTTCCAGTTGCCCCCTGATCCAAGAAGCACATCCTAAAGCAATTAAGGATTGATTAGGGCCGTTACCGGCAGCAATATCTTCCAATATATCTTGAGTGGATGTCAGGGCAATATTGTTTTCGATAAAACAAGTTTCCGGTCTGAAATAATCATCGGAATGTAAAATGAATCCATGAGTGATTTGATCAGGACCGCCCAATAAAATTTGGGGAACATGAGTTTTTGATGTGTCAATGGTATCGATTTTAAGCTGAGTTAAAATATCGTTAAAAGACATCTTATTGGCCGGTTTGTTAATAACCAAGCCATGCGCCCCAAATTCTAAAGAATGCTCATAAATATAAATAACGGTTTTATTGAATCTCAAATCATCAATACCGGGCATGGCAACTAAAAGCTGGCCCTTTAATGATTGAAAATGAGAGTTTTTGTTATTTATCGTTTTGTTCTTCATCATCGAATTGATCAACAAATCCTGTTAATTCCGGGTTTTCGGTATCAGAAAGTTCTGTTTCATCATCTAAAATTTCAAGTTCATCCGGCCCCATATCGTCATCAGATAAAGGAATATCTTCCGTCATTTGCAAGAGGGCTTCTTCATCTAAAGCTTCATCTTCGATTTTCGGAGCAGCTTTTTTTGCAAGTTTTAATAATTGTTTTGTTTTATTTTCGGCGTATGAATCAAGCGTATAAGATTCACCGCATTTCGGGCAGGTAAAGCTTTTTTTATTCATATCATAGAAAAAAGTTCCGCATTTCAAACATTTACGTTTTAATCCCCATTCAGGTTTTGCCATTTTAATCCTCCGTTAATAAAAAATACTTGTTATTTGTGCCTTTTACATGTAATCTCAGATTTGTCAATAAAAAAATTAAAAAATGAGGAAAAAAATAAAATGAACGTCATTGCTATTGATGGATCGTCATCAGCCGGGAAGGGAACTTTGGCTTTAAGATTGGCTGAAAAATTGGATTATGCTTATTTAGATACCGGCGCTCTTTATCGAGGGGTCGGATATGAACTTTTGCAAAAAGGATTGGATCCGCAAGATGAAGAAGCGGCTGTTCAAGTGGCAAAAAGCTTAAGTGTGGAGCGCATGTTATCATTGCAAGACGATTCGTGTATAAGAAACGAAGTTTGCGGTAAAGCGGCCTCTTATGTTTCAAGGTTGCCGAAGGTAAGAGAGGCGTTATTCGATTTTCAACGCCGATTCGCGTTTTTCCCTATCAAAAAAGATAAAACACCGGCCAAAGGAGCCATTTTAGATGGGCGCGATATCGGGACTGTTATTTGTCCGGAGGCTAAAATTAAGCTTTTTTTGACGGCCAGTAGTGAAATTCGTGCCAAAAGACGATATAAAGAGTTGCAATTAAAAGGATTATGTGTTATATATGAGGATGTTTTATCGGATATTATCCAACGTGACAAGCGCGATCAGGAGCGACAAACAGCTCCGTTAAAGCCCGCTGAAGACGCTTTGATAATTGATACATCCGATATGACGGCAGATGATGTATACGCTCAAGTCATCGCCTATATTGAAGAGCGGATTTAAAAGTCCCCAAAGAGGAATTCTTTGGTGGCCAACTATATTTATATAAAAGGATTAAAATGAGTACAATTGAAAACCAAATGCCGGCAGAAGACTTTGGCGCATTATTAGATGAATTTATGGGTAAAGGTTCTTTGCAAGGCAAAGTCGTTTCCGGAAAAATCGTTGGTTTTGATGATGACTACGTTACAGTTGACGTTGGTTTAAAATCAGAAGGTCGTATTCCTGTTTCAGAATTCGGCGCACAAACATTGAATTTAGGTGACAGCGTTGATGTTTTTGTTGATCGTTATGAAGACAAAGACGGCAATGTTGTTTTATCTCGTGAAAAAGCTCGTCGTGAAGAAGTTTGGGGTGATTTGGAAAAATCATTGGCTGCCGGTGAACATGTTATCGGAACAATTTTCGGTCGTGTTAAAGGTGGGTTCACAGTTGATTTGAACGGCGCTACAGCATTCTTGCCGGGGTCACAAATTGATGTTCGTCCGATCAGAGATATTACACCGCTTATGGGTGTCGCACAACCGTTTGCTCTTTTGAAAATGGACAGAGTTCGCGGTAATATCGTTGTTTCACGCAGAGCTGTTTTGGAAGAAACAAGAGCTGAACAACGTTCTGAAATTATTAAAAATCTTTCAGAAGGTCAAATCGTTGAAGGAACTGTTAAAAATATCACAGATTACGGTGCATTCGTTGATTTGGGTGGTGTTGACGGCTTATTGCATGTTACAGACATTTCATGGAAACGCATCACAAATCCGGGTGAAGTATTAACAGTTGGTCAACCGGTTACGGTTCAAATCATTAAATTTAACACAGACACAGGCCGTATTTCACTTGGTATGAAACAACTTGAAAGCGATCCATGGGTCGGTGTTAACGAAAAATTCCCTGTTGGTGCTTCTTTCAAAGGAAAAATCAGCAATATCACAGATTACGGTGCATTTGTTGAATTAGCTAACGGCGTTGAAGGTTTAATCCATGTTTCAGAAATGAGCTGGACAAAGAAAAACGTTCACCCGAGCAAAATTGTTTCTTTGAGCCAAGAAGTTGAAGGTATTGTTTTGGATGTTGATGAATCCAAACGCCGCATTTCTTTAGGTATGAAACAAATTCAAGAAAATCCTTGGAAAGCTTTTGCTGATACACATGCAATCGGAGATGAAATCGAAGGCGAAATCAAAAATATGATTGAATTCGGTATCTTTATTGCTTTGAATGATGAAATTGACGGTATGATTCATACATCAGACCTTTCATGGGAAAAATCAAGCGAAGAAGCTATCAAAGATTACAAAAAAGGCATGGTTGTCAAAGCTAAAGTTTTGGACATCGATGTTGAAAAAGAACGCATTTCATTGGGTATTAAACAATTAACTCAAGATCCGTTTGCTGATGCTTCAGACAAAATCAAAAAAGGTGAAATTGTCACAGGTATCGTTTCTAACATTGAAGAAGGCGGTATTGAAGTTGAAGTTAACGGCGTTAAAGGCTTCATCAAACGCACAGATCTTGCAAAAGACCGTTCAGAACAAAAAACAGAACGTTTTGCAATCGGTGAAAAAGTTGATGCTAAAGTCACATCATTTGATGCTAAAACACGCAAATTGACATTGTCAATTAAAGCTCGTGAAGTTGCTGAAGAAAAAGCCGCTATGGAAGAATTCGGTTCAACCAATGCTGGTGCTTCTTTGGGTGACATTTTAGGTGATGCTTTGGCAAAAGCTAAAAAAACAACAAAGAAAAAAGCCGCTAAAGAAGAAGCTGCTGAAACAAAAGATGCAGAATAATCTTTAGTTTATAAATAAAGGCACCGCGTCTAAGGATTAGATGCGGTGTTTTTATTTTATGTTTAAAATTGTTGCTGAAAAAGAAGGGGTAAATATCTTATTTTTTTAATGACGATTTTATGAAAATAATAAAAAAAATCTTGCAAAATAAAAACCTTCGTGCTAAAATCCGCCACAAGACATCCGGGCCTGTAAAAAGCCTTAAGAAAAAGGGGTTTTGTAAGTTTTAATTAAGCTTATTTGGTCGGAAAAACATAAAAAAAAGGATAAAATTATGGAAAATTCATCAGTAAAAGCCTGGGAAGGTTTTAAAACAAATAAGTGGCAAGATGAAATCAACGTTCGTGATTTTATTGTCAACAACTATACACCGTATGAAGGCGATGATTCATTCTTAGCTCCGGCAACTGCTCGCACGGAAAAAATGTGGAAAACAGTTGCAGAACTTATGAAAAAAGAACGTGAAAATAACGGTCTTTTGGATGCTGACACATCTGTTGTTTCGTCAATTACTTCACATAAAGCCGGTTATATCAATAAAGAGGAAGAAGTTATTGTCGGTCTTCAAACAGATGCACCGCTTAAAAGAGCTTTAATGCCTTATGGTGGTTACCGTATGGTTGAAGGGTCATGCCAAGCTTATAATCTTGAATTAGATCCGAAAGTAACAGAAGTTTTCACAACATACAGAAAAACACATAATGACGGTGTTTTCGATGCTTATACACCGGATATCAGAGCTTGCCGTAAAAGCGGTATTATTACAGGGCTTCCTGATGCTTATGGCCGTGGCCGTATTATCGGTGACTATCGCCGTATCGCTCTTTATGGTATCGATCGCTTAATCCAAGATAAAAACGAACAAAAAGGTTTGACGGATTTGGCGTCCATGACAGCTGATGTCATTCGCGAAAGAGAAGAAATTGCCGAACAAATCAAAGCTTTGAATGATATGAAAAAAATGGCTCAAGAATATGGTTTGGATATTTCAAAACCGGCAACAAATGCTAAAGAAGCCATTCAATGGACATATTTTGGTTACTTAGCCGCCATTAAAGATCAAAACGGCGCTGCTATGTCAATCGGCCGTATTTCAACATTTTTGGATATTTATATCAATCGTGATATTGAAAATGGTGTGATTACGGAATCTGAAGCTCAAGAAATGATGGATGATTTGGTTATCAAACTTCGTATGGTTCGTTTCTTAAGAACACCGGAATATAACGAATTATTCTCAGGCGATCCGGTTTGGGTAACAGAATCAATCGGTGGTATGGGAATTGACGGTAGAACTTTGGTCACAAAGAACTCTTTCCGTGTTTTACATACACTTTATAACTTAGGTCCGGCTCCGGAACCAAACTTAACGGTTCTTTGGTCAAATCATTTACCGGAAGGCTTCAAAAAATTCTGTGCTAAAGTTTCAATTGACACATCATCTATCCAATATGAAAATGATGACTTAATGCGCGGATTCTTTGGTGATGACTATGGTATTGCTTGCTGTGTGTCTCCAATGCGTATCGGTAAACAAATGCAATTCTTTGGTGCCCGTGCCAACTTGGCTAAAACACTTCTTTATGCCATTAACGGCGGTAAAGATGAAAAATCCGGTGTTCAAGTCGGTCCGGAATTTGCCCCAATGACAGGTGAATACCTTGAAATTGAAGAATTGGAACGCAAATTTGATAAAATGATGGATTGGTTAGCTGAAACATACGTCAATGCGTTGAATATCATCCATTATATGCATGATAAATATTCTTATGAAAAATCAATGCTTGCTTTGCATGATAAAGATGTTGTCAGAACACTTGGTTGCGGTATTGCCGGGTTGTCAATTGTTGTTGACTCTTTGTCAGCTGTTAAACATGCTAAAGTTAAAG
The DNA here is from genome assembly GCA_017533325.1 of Alphaproteobacteria bacterium. Taxonomy (GTDB): domain Bacteria; phylum Pseudomonadota; class Alphaproteobacteria; order CAAHEQ01; family UBA3637; genus RGIG4140. The sequence goes on along the minus strand of JAFXIF010000047.1, from coordinate 841 downwards.
TTATTCGTGATGAACGCGGTTTGGCAACAAACTTTGAAATCGAAGGCGATTATCCGAAATATGGTAACAATGATGAACGTGTTGATTCAATTGCACGCAGAGTTGTTAAACAATTTATGGATAAAATCCGTCGCTTGCCGATTTATCGCAATGCCGTTCCGACACAATCCATCTTAACGATTACATCAAACGTTGTGTATGGTAAGAAAACAGGGGCAACACCTGATGGCCGTCCGGCCGGTGTTCCGTTTGCTCCGGGTGCTAACCCGTTGCATGGCCGTGACACAAACGGTGCTGTTGCTTCATTGTGTTCAGTTGCTAAATTACCATTTGAACATGCTCAAGACGGTATTTCAAATACATTCACAATCATTCCAAGCTCATTGGGTAAAACAAAAGAAATTCAAGTTTCTAACCTTACAAGCTTGTTAGATGGTTACTGTGGTAATTCAGGACAACACATCAATGTGAACGTTTTGAATCGTGAAACACTCAAAGACGCAATGGAACATCCGGAACAATATCCGCAATTAACCATTCGTGTTTCAGGTTATGCTGTTAACTTCATTAAGCTCACTCGTGAACAACAAATGGATGTTATTAGCAGAACATTCCACGAAAAGATTTAAAAACGCTCTCTAAGGGCAACTAATAAACCCTTAGCTCCCCTCATGTACGCTTTTTTGTACACTACGGGTCGCTAAGGGTTTTTATTTGCCTCTTAGGGGAGCGTTTTTTTTAAGGCTGTTCTTTGAGGCTGGTGGTTTTTAAAGCGCATCTAAATTGAAACCCAAGCTCTTATGTACTTCAATTCCGACTAACCTTTCGCTCAGTGTTATTT
>JAFXIF010000046.1 GCA_017533325.1 Alphaproteobacteria bacterium | reverse complement strand
GTATGCCCCAAATCAGCCGCCCAAGTTAAAGCTTGCCATCCGTTTTGATCTTTAAGCGAAAGGTCCGCCCCTTTTTCAACTAACCAAGCGGCAATTTTTTTATTTCCACGGCGCACGGCGATCATCAACGGCGTCCACCCTTTATTGTTTTGAATATTTAAATTCGCGTTTCTTTTAATCAAAAGGTCGGTCAACATCTCATTTGAATGACGCACGCTCACATGAAGCGCCGTTTCCAAATATGAATCTTGTTTATCTAAATTCGCCCCTTTTTTTATCAATATTTCAGCCGCTCTTTCATAATTTCCTTGAACCGCCATCATCAAAGCAGAGCGCTTTGTATAATGATTTAAAACATCTAAATTCGCTTTATTTTCAATCAAATATTTTAATAAGTATAGATCTTCTTTTAAAACGGCTAAATGAATCGGATAATTTCCGTCATGATTGGGAATATCGGCATTCACTTTCTTTTCAATAAGCGGAATAATAAGATATGTTTCTTCCCGATCTAATGCTTTTTTTAATGCTTCATTTAAATTTGATATCTCACTGTCATTCATCTTTCATTTCCTTAAATGATTTTTCTTAAAAACCTTTTTTTTAAATTGTGTCCTTTTTATTTTTTTTTGGATTTAAATGGGTTAAAAAACTTTCGTCAATTTTCTTAATAAATAAAAAAAAGACTTTTCATTTGGTTATCTTTACCTTTAAAAACGCTCCCTATCGCCAACTCTTACCGCCAAAAAGCGATTTTCCCTTGATTGGATCACATTTTCAATAAATTCGTTAGGCAATTCTTTTTTGCGCTTACCGTTATATCTGTTTTGCCCCTCAAAAACATTTTTAAAATAAAGCGCCATCATATAGAAAATGGCATCCGGCACATTGGGCTTAATCATGCTTTGCGCCGTTTTTTTCATCAAGCGAGAATAAACGGAAAGCCCTTGCGCATCCGTTTCCAATAAATTTGCTCCTTCATGCACCAATAAACAGGTTATGGCCATCTGACCTTTTTCGGCAGCTAACGCCAAAACGGGCACGCCCTCTTCATTTTTGGCATCCACATTTGCGCCCCTGTAAATCAAATCGCGCACTTCCTCAACCTTGTTAAAATTAACATTATAAACCAATAACTTATCCAAATTCTTTTGATACTCTTTCAAATTCATTTTTTCCTCTTTTTTTGCATGAAAAAGTTAAAAAAAATTTTTTTAGCACATTTTTTCAAAATTTTCAATAATTCTTTATAAGAAAGCTTATTTTAAAAACCTTTTCCCTCTTTTTCAAGCATTTTTTACACCGATTTTAACGAAAATTTTTCCACTCTTTAATAAAGATACACCCTTTTCTTTTTAAACACTCTTCTTTCTCATCCCTCGATTTTCTCGCAAAAACCCTCTCTCTTGCTTACACTTAACCAACCCACACTCTGCTACTCCACCCCACCGACCCACACCGAGCCACACTCCACGCTACACCCCACCAACCCTACACTCAACCACTCCACCACCAACCCTACACTCCGCCACTCCGACCCCGCCAACCTAAAATCTGCCACTCCACACCACCAATCTTCGTCCCACCGACCCCCACACCGCCACCGACCAACACACCGCC
>JAFXIF010000045.1 GCA_017533325.1 Alphaproteobacteria bacterium | reverse complement strand
CATACAAGACAAACAGCAAACACAGACAATTTTACGGGGCTGAGCCGTCTTTATTATGTTTCAACCGGATCTAACATGTCCAACTGGCAAAAACAAGACCTCAGGCAAAGCTATTTAGGGCAACCAATTGAAAAAGAAGCCTGGTTTTTCGGAACCCAAGTGCAAAACAACTTTGTCAAAAAATTAAAAGAAGTCGACCCTTCACCCAATTTCACAAGATTGGCTCGCCTTTTAACTGGCAAAGCGCACTCCCCTGAGGAAGTCACTTTCAAAAAATATGGCAGTCGTATCGAGGTAACATTTGCGCACCCCATTGATCCGGATATCAAAAATGATTTTTTGGAAAGCCAGGACCTGCCCTTAAAAATTGACACAAGAAATTATTTTACCCCGTCAAAAAGCATTTCAATTGAAACATCGGGAGAAAAAGGCGTTCAAGATTTAACTGATTTATTCATTACCGTTGATTGTTTATCCAGTGATTTAATCAGAGCCAACACTCAAAGAAAACACTTTCAAAACAACTTGTTAAAACACTTTTCAAATGTCCCGCTTCTTGAAAAAGAAAAAAACAAGTGCTGTTTTCAAGGAAATCAACCCTCTCTTATTCAATATATCCGAAACTTAAAAACAACCATGACCGCCCGATATGATGCCAAAACAAATCAAACGGTTGTTTCTTTACCCTTACACATTCAATCAACACAAAACCAAAAAAAGATCAACTATATGTTTTTGCCCTCTCCAAAAGAGAGCCCCACCCCCAGCTATATGCCAACGAATAAAGAGTCAATAAGATAACAATTTTTCTCTTGCAATATCCCCCCGAATAAGGCGCAAAAAAAATTAAAAAATCCAAACATGTCTAACTCCATCGACTCCCACTCCGCCATTCCACCCAAAACCCTCACTCTACCACTCCACCTTGCCGACCTACACTCCAACCAACCGCCCCACCAACCTACACTCTGCCACTCCACCGACCCACACTCTGCACTCCACCCCACACCAACACTCCACCCATAGCCCACACTCCACCCGCCGACCCACACTCCGCTACTCTACCCCACCGACCTAAACTCCTACACTCCGCCACTCCCCCCGCCTCTCTGAACCTTTTTATCCATCATATTTTGCATACTATTCTTATATACAGAATTTATTATATCTTAAGATTTATCCTATTCTCCGCGTTTAAGTAAAACTTTAAGAATAGACTATAACTTATTGATATTATTAATTTTAAATAAAATATTAAAAATCACTTGCATAAAAAAGAAGAGTATGTTATCTTTAGATTGGATAGACCAAAGCTAGGGTTTATCTGGGTCTTAGAAAAACCCATATCTAAGAAGTCGCGCATGCAACGACTTAAAAAACTGCTGGCTCCGGCCATGGACGGATGTCGGCGAATAAGGCTCTGCCAAATAAGTCGAGCCGTTTTCTTAGATACGGTTTTCTAACATCCGCCCACCTAATTTCCTTTAAGGTGGGTTTTGTTATGGTATAAAATTTTTAAGGGGGCGGAAATGAAAAAACTCATTCCTTTATCAACTATTCTTTTATTATCAGGGTGTTGCACTCAAATGAATTATGCGAGAAAGCTTTCTTTGTTTGTCGGTCAACCGGAAATTAACCTGATTGCAACCCTTGGACACCCTCTTTCAATGTATCCTATGGGAGATTATAAATCACTTGAATATCATGACCAAT
>JAFXIF010000044.1 GCA_017533325.1 Alphaproteobacteria bacterium | reverse complement strand
GATGTTGTGGATGGCGTTGAACTTGGTGCAGACGTTGTTGACGGTGTTGAGCTTGGAGCTGATGAGGTTGTCTCCGTCGTTTGTTCCGGACTTGTTTCAACTGGCTGAGTTAATGTTGATTTCACCGGAGCCGTTGTTGCCGCTGAAGTCGTGTTTGGAGCCGGTGTCGTTGTCGGCGCAGATGTTGTTGATGGCGTTGAACTCGGAGCTAATGTTGTTGACGGCGTCGAACTCGGCGCAGACGTTGTTGACAGTGTTGAACTCGGAGCTGATGTTGATTTCACCGGAGCCGTTGTTGCTGCTGAAGTCGTGCTTGGAACTTTTGAAGTTGATGTCACTGCTGAAGATGTTGTGCTTGGAACTTTTGTTACAGTTGTCGGTGCCGGACTTGTTTCAACCGACGAACTTCCCGATGTCGAGTTCAAACCTTTTGAACTTGTTGTTGGCGCCGAAGTTGTTGTACTTGTTGTAGAACCTGTTGTTGAAGTCGGTGCACCAAACAAACTTGCAATCGTTGAAAGAATCGACGACGCCCCCGATGATGTTGACGTCGTTGTCGTTGTTGAAGAATTTGTTGTCGAAGACAATGTTGACGTTGATGCATTTTGAGTCCCCGTCATTCCAGACACGCCACTTACTGTCGCAACATTCGTCCCTGTTTCAACTGTATTAAAAGTCACGCTTCGAGCATAGGAAGAATTCACACCCAAGCAAAATGCATACAAAGCTATTCCAACCAATAATGTAGATTTATTCATACATCCCCCATCAACATTTTAAATTAACACAACCTAAACTTTTGTATAAGGCCTTTTCTTTTATTTTATCACACATTTTTTTTACTTGTCAATCATAAATATCTTATTTTTTTATATAAAACAATTATTTTTTTAATTAAAATTATCAAGTCAAAATTTCTTCCAAAAAAACAGATTTAATTTTCTTTTTCTCACCCGAATCAAATCTGATTTCTAAAGCATCCCCAATATCTTTCAACACCGTTCCATCACCAAACAATTCATGATGAACACGTTGCCAATTCTCTTGGAATTTTGAACTTTTGTTTTTTGATTTAAATTAAAAGATGTAAAAGAAAATTCATTATCCATATCCGAATTTAAACTTTCTCGTTCCCATCTGCTTTTATTAGGTTGATCAAAATTATTTATTTTAGATTCATAGCGACTCCAAGATTCAGATTCTGTATGACTAAAATATTTATTTGACCATGCAGGCTCAATAAAATCCCGTTGTCCCCGCTTATTTGTCGGATCAAAAACCAAAATATGCTCCTCAGGCAATTCATCAATAAATCTGGATGGAAGAGCATTTTGTGTTTGACCATAAATTCGCCTGTTAAAAGCATGCGAAATTAAAGCGCGCTCTCTTGCTCTTGTAATTCCAACATAAGCTAAACGCCGCTCTTCTTCCAACCCGGATTCACCCGCTTCGTCCAGAGCTTTTTGATGCGGAAACAATCCCTCTTCCCAACCCGGAAGATAAATATGCTTAAACTCCAATCCTTTAGAAGCATGCAAAGTCATCACCACCAACTGATCAGAAGCAACTTGCTCATCCGTATCCGTCACCAAAGAAGCATATTCAATAAACTCATCTATTGACTTAAAATCATCTAAAACCGTGTAAAGTTCCATCACGTTTTCAACGCGTCCTTGCGCTTCAACGGATTTATCTTGTTTCCACATTTGAATATATCCGGATTCTTGCAACACAAATCTTGCAACCTCAGCCGGATAAGCGCTTAAACTTTTTTCTTTAGCATTTTTTATCAGTTGAATAAACCCTTCCAGAGTTTTTCTTAAAAGCGGTTTAAGAGGTGCCCATGAAATCGCATCAAAAAGAGAAATATGCTTTTCTTGCGCCGTTTTATTCAAAACTTCCAATGCGGCCGGGCCCACACCTCTTTTAGGCTTGTTTACAATTCTTAAAAACGCCAAATCATCATTTGGATTTAATACTAAACGCAAATAAGCGACAGCATCTTTAATTTCTTCTCGCTCATAAAATTTAAACCCTCCGATAATTTTATAAGGAATACCCGTTCGCATCAAAACTTCTTCAAATTGACGTGTTTGAAAAGTTGCACGAACCAAAATTGCCATATCACTTAAAGAAACCCCTTTTTGTTGTTCTTTCAAAATTTCAGTAACAACAGATTCCGCTTCTTGCGACCCCGACCAAAAACCGGTCACTCTGACTTTCTCTCCCTTTTCTTTTAATTCATCTGCCGGCTTCAACGTTTTCCCAAGGCGCCCCTGATTACATGATATCAATCCTGACGCAGCTCCCAAAATATGGGCGGTTGACCGATAATTTCGTTCCAATCTAATTACAAGGGCATTTGGAAAAACTTTTTGAAATGACAAAATATTTTCAACTTCTGCTCCGCGCCACGAATAAATAGATTGATCGTCATCTCCAACACAACAAATATTCCCATGATGTTTCGCCAGCATGCGGAGCAATAAATATTGCACAACATTAGTATCTTGATATTCATCAACCAAAATATAATGAAATTGCTTTTGATATTCTTCCAAAATATTCGGATGTGATTGAAACAAAGAGAGGGGCAACAAAAGCAAATCCCCAAAATCGACCGCATTCAACTCTTTTAATCGATGCTGATATTTTTCGTAAAAGAAAAGAGCCCTTCCTTCACAAAAAGCTGTATTTTGCGTTGAAGTAACACTATTGGGTAAAAGACCTTTATCTTTCCAACGTTGAATCACTTCCAATAATGCTGCCGGTGTGTATTTTTTAATATCAACACCACATTCTTGCATCATTTGCTTTAACAAACGTTCTTGATCATCGGGATCTAACACAATAAAATTCGGCTCAAATCCCAACAAATGACCATGTTTTCTTAAAATCCTAATCCCAATTGAGTGAAAAGTTCCAAGCCAAACCGAAAAAGCATCAGCCCCAATCATCCTTTCCAATCGCTCTTTCATCTCTTTTGAAGCTTTATTCGTAAAAGTCACAGCCAAAATTTGCCAAGGGCGTGCTTTTTTTTCATGTAAAATATAAGCAATTCTGGTTGTTAAAACCTTTGTTTTTCCGGTTCCGGCACCCGACAAAACAAGAACAGGACCTTCCGTTGTTTCAACAGCTTGTCGTTGTTCTTGATTTAACTCATCCAAAAACGCAGGAGCAACATGAAAAGAATCTTTTTCATTATTAAAATCAGGTTCCTCAATATCAAATAAATCCATCTTCAACTCTATCTTTATATACTATTTTTGTTCTTCTTAAAAGAATGCCTTTTTTCACCAAAATTGTCAAGAATTCTTTAATAAAAAAAGAGCTTTTGAAAAATTCAAAAACCCTTTTTTTATTTTAATATTGATTTCAATTTTTACAACGTATCATTTTCACAGATAATTTGATAAATTTCATCAACATTTGATGCTTTTCGAAGAGCTGCCGTTACTGTTTCATCTCTAAGCAGTTTAGATAAACAAGATAAAGCTTTCAAATGATCAGCACCGGATTCTTCCGGAACTAACAAAAGAAAAACAAGATCAACTAATTTACCATCAACTGCTTCAAAATCAACCGGATTTGTTCTCACAAAAGCACAAAAGATCTTGTCAAGACCCAATAATCTTGTATGAGGCAGAGCAACCCCTCTACCAACACCTGTTGACCCCAATCTTTCTCTTTCAACCAATGCATCAAGAATAACTCTTGAATCAAGACCGGTTTCTTTGGATGCTAATGTAGCCAACTCTTCAAGCAAATTCTTCTTACTGTCTGAGGTCAAGTCTGCAATCACACTGTCCTTAGACAGGATATCTGTAATCTTCATTATAAATCCTATTTTTGTTTCGGATCAACCCAACCGATATTACCATCTGAACGACGATAAACCATGTTTAATCCGCCATGTGCTGTATTTTTAAATAATAAAGCCGGCAAACCTTCCAAATCCATACGCATAACAGCTTCGCTAACCGTGCAAACAGGGAGTTCCGTTTGCATTTCAGCAATAATTACTGGAGCATCAACAGCTTCTTCTGATTCAGCAACAGCTTCAATAACAGACATATCTGCCATTTCAACAACACTTTTATGTTCAACTAATTTATGTTTATATTTACGCAATTGGCGAGATAATCTTGAAACCGCACCATCAAGTGAGGCATAAGCATCGGCAGAAACAGCTGAAGAACGAATGACTGCACCTGTTTTCGGGTGAACGGTTAATTCCGTTTTGATATCACCGCCATCTCTTGTTACGCGAACATCAGCGCTCACTGCTTCATCAAAATATTTTGAAACAGATGAATCAATTGCACCTTCAGCATAAACTCTGAAATTATCACCTAAATTAATTTGTTGTCCGGAAATTAATATTTGCATTGTCTTTTCTTTCCTGTTAATAATTAAACCTATACCGTTTTACCTTACTGCTTTTTCAAAAAAATGTCAAGAAGAGAATGACACAACAAAAAAAAGAAGATTTTGGTTTATATATTCATTGGCCTTACTGTTTAAGTAAGTGTCCTTATTGTGATTTTGCAAGTTCCGTAGTCAAAAAAATAGATGAAGACATCCTTTTAAAAGGATATTTGAGAGACCTTATTGTTTTTAAAGAAAAATTTCATATACAAAATGAGATTACCTCTATTTTTTTTGGTGGCGGAACCCCTTCTTTAATGAGCGAAAAGCTTTTTGACTCGTTAATAAATGAAATATCAAAAAACTTTAATCTGTCACAAAAAGCTGAAATTTCTTTAGAAGCAAATCCGGATGCCATCACAAAAGAAAAAATGAAAAATTTTGCTCATATCGGACTCAATCGCCTTTCTTTGGGTGTTCAATCATTAAATGAAAAAGATTTACTTTTTTTAGGAAGAAAACACTCTCTTAAAACAGCTCTTCAACGAATTGATGAAGCAAAAAATATTTTCAACCGTATTAATATTGATTTAATTTATGCAAGGCCCAAGCAATCATTAAAATCTTGGGAAAAGGAATTAACCGCTGCGCTATCACTTGGGTTAAAACACTACTCTTTATATCAATTAACTCTTGAAGAAGGAACTGTGTTTTATAAAAACAACATTCCGCAAATTTCAGAAACTCAAGCTATTCGGCTATATATTTTAACTCAAGAAATCATGCAAAATGCCAACTTACCGGCTTATGAAATATCCAATCACGCTTCCAAAAATGAAGAATGCAAACACAATTTAATTTATTGGAGGGGGAATGATTATATCGGCATTGGACCGGCTGCTCACGGACGAATTGGTTTAACAGCAACCCAAAATTATAAAAACATTCAAAATTGGCTCTCTGATGGTTTAATTTTTACGCCATTAACACAAAAAGAACGAGACGAAGAAAAACTTTTGATGGGTCTAAGACTTATTCATGAAGGATACCCAATAAAAAATATATCGCCTAAAAAAATTGAAGTTGCCGTAAAAAACAAATGGATTGAAGTAAAAAACAACAAAATTTTCACAACCCTTAAAGGCCGACTTTTGCTGAATAAACTTATTTTATTGTTATCATCCGATTAAAATGAATATTCTGCAGGCGAAACCTTAATAATGTAATTCGTCCCTCTGATTTGAAACATTTCAAGCAGACGATCATTTGTTCCATCTTTATTAAATCTAAATCTGCCATTCAACCCCAAAAATCCATCTTCATTTAACAAGGCTTTTTCATTTAATTTATCTTTTTGCGATAAATAGCTAACAAGTGAAATTCCATCATAACCCAATGCTGAAACGGATAAAGGTTTTGAGAAAAATGCTTCTTGGTAATTTTTTTGATAAATATTTAAATGCTCTTGTGGCAAATCAGCAAAATATGCACCGACTAATCCTCTTGATTTTTGACCTCGCAAAGTTGCCAAACCATAAAATGAAACAAGATTTGGTGTCACATCATAATAAGAAAGCAATGAAATTAATTGTTGGAGCTTAACCCCTTGTTCAAAAACAAATAAGGCATCAAATTCAATCCGGTCTGCTGTCGGATTTTGGGCCAATTGTTTTTCTTCTTCTGTTAACTCTTTATCTTTTAAATCAATTAACGGTGGTGCAATTTTTTGAACAGCCGCCGTTAAATCCGGATTTTTAGCATCATATAAAGAAATATGGGACAATTGCATTCCCGGGCAATTCATCATTGCCTGCTCAAATGATTTTAAAACCATTTTACCAGTTTTATCATTCGGCCCTAACAAAGCAATCCGAAACTCCCCTCTTTCACAAGCAAATTTAACAATTCTTTTGATTTGCTCTTCAATCAACAATGCCATAGAATAAACCCCCTCACCTAACACCGAGGTGTCAGATGTAAAAGAAATAACAGGAATATCTACACCATTTTGCTTAATTATGGCAACACTATTTGAAAACACCGGTCCTAAAACAATATCTGCTCCATTTTGTTCAGCTTTTTGATAGGCTTCCAAAGCACCGGCAGGCGTTCCTTTCGTATCATAAAAATCAACTTCGGTTACTTCATCTGTTGCACGTTCCAACTGTGCCATTAATATTGCATTACGAAAGGCATCCCCTAAAGCAGCTGATTCGCCGGACAAGGGTAAAATAACCGCAGTTTTTGTTTTTTCTCTTTGCATATCCTGCAAAAACGCCTCATCAAAAGGAGTTGTTTTCTTCATTTTTACAGAACAACCGGCCAAAGCTAAAGTTAACGATACTAACAGTATTTTTTTTAACATAAAATATTCCTTTTCTTATTCCTTTTTATTTGGTATACTGAAAATAACAAAAATTTTCAAGTATTATTAGTGAGGTTTCTATGCTTATTTTGGTATCAACTCCGATTGGCAATTTGTCTGACATTTCAAAAAGAGCCATTGATGCTTTAAATGAAGCCGATATTATCGCTTGCGAAGACACAAGAACAAGCGCTTCACTTTTTTCTCTTATTGGTGTTAAAGCAAAAAAACTTATTCCTTACCATGAACATAATGCAGATGAAATACGTCCAAAAATTATTTCATATCTGGAAAAAGGGCTTATGGTTGCGCTTGTCAGTGATGCAGGCACTCCTCTTATTTCCGATCCCGGATTTCGCCTTGTAAGAGAATGCCGCCAAAAAGGATTAAAAGTTTCCACCATTCCCGGCGCTAATGCCGTTTTATCTGCCTTACAACTTTCAGGTCTTCCTTCTGACGCTTTTTTATTCGCAGGTTTTTTACCAAACAAACAAAGTGCCAGAAAAAATCACTTAAACACTTTCAAATCCGTTCCTGCAACACTTATTTTTTATGAAACAGCCAATCGACTGATTGACTCTTTAAAAGATATTTTAGAAGTTTTGGGGAACAGAGAAATGGCTGTTGTCCGAGAAATCACAAAAAAATTTGAAGAAACAAAGTCGGGTACTGTTTCAGATTTAATTTCTTTTTATGAAGAAAATGCTCAACCAAAAGGAGAAATTGTTTTAGTTATTGACAGACATACTGACACAAATGACATTATGAATATTGATGAACTTATCTTAAAAACTTTAGAAACTTCTTCAGTAAAAGATACGGCTGAAATTGTTTCAAAAATCACCGGGTATCCAAAAAAAGAAATTTATAAAAAAACATTGGACCTTAAAAATGGCAAAAAAATTTAAAAATACTCATATTACAGAAAGCATTGCTTTATTTTATCTCAGATGTAAGGGATATCAACTGCTTAAAAAAAATTTTACCGTTAAAAACGGAACGGGAGCAGGAGAAATTGATTTAATTATGAAGCAGGGCAAAACAATCGTATTCATTGAAGTAAAAAAAAGAAAAACCTATTTAAGAGCAGCTGAAGCCATTGACATGAATAATCAATTACGTGTTGTAAAATCTTCGGCCGTTTTTCTGAAAAAAAATCCCAATTTTCAAAACTTTAATGTTAGATATGATGCCATTTTATTTAAAGATAAAAGTTTTTGGCCAAAACATTTAAAAGATGCTTGGAGAGTTCTATGAAAAAAAGAGTTTTACTCTGCTCTTTTTTTTGCATTATGCTTAGCGGATGTCAATTTGTCGGGACGATTTATAATGCCGGTCACAAAATCACCTCTTTGGTTTTAGACGACCGCTCTTTAAAAGATGATTATACAGACACAAAAATAAACTTAGCCATTCGCAAAAATTTAGCCCAAAGAGATATTAAATATTTTTTAGATATCGAGATCACCGTTTTTGAAGGATATGTTCTCTTAAACGGAGCTTTACCACAAACTGCTTTAATTGATGAGGTTAACGAAATTGTTTGGAAAACAAACGGTGTTCAAAAAGTTTATAATTATATCCGCTTAGACACGCCACCTAAAATAACAATTGTAAATGAAGATGCAGCTATTTCCGCAAAAATAAGATATGAACTTTCCATCACCAAAGGTATTTCATCCGTTAATTATAAAATCACAATGGAAAACGGAACGATTTACCTTATGGGGATTAGTGAAAATGAAGAAGAACTAAAAAAAGTTTTAGCCATTATAAAAAATACGGTCAGCGTGCAAAAAATTGTTGTTTTAACACGTTACAAAACTTAAGATGCCGGTGGTAAAACGTCAATAACAGCCAATCTGTTTTTATTTTTTGAAACAATCGTAAATGAAAAACCATCAATAACAAATGTTTCACCGATAGATGGAATTCTTTCAGCCTCATAAAGAATATATCCTGCCAGTGTTGAGGCTTTTTCGTCTGACAATTCCCATTTAAAATGGCGATTAATATCTCTTAATGTTGTTTGCCCGTCTAAACGAAAACCACCGGCATCTGTTTTTGTAACTTCAAAATGAGATTCGGTCGGCACATCATTTTCATCAGATATATCACCAACAATTTCTTCTAAAATATCTTCTAGTGTTACAAGACCTTCAATAACCCCATATTCATCCACAACTAAAGCAAAGTGTTCTCTTCTTCGTTTAAAAGCATGCAACTGATCTAACAAGGATGTTGTGTTCAAAACAAACCATGGCTTTGTTAAATAATCCGCCACCGAAACTTTCATTTTTCCACGATAATATGCATTCATTAATTTCAACAATGCTTTCGCATGCAACACCCCGATAATATTATCCGGTTCTCCTTTCCATAAAGGAATCCGACTATAGGGCGAACGACTTAAAAATTCAAAAATTTCAGGAAGTGGCAATGAGGCATTTAATGAAACAACATGACTTCTGTGAACCATAATATCTTCAACCGTTACTTCACTTAAATCCAAAACACTTTTTAGCATTACCTTTTCTTGACTTATAACGGCGTCCCCTTCTTGCGGCATCAAAATTGTGCCTCTGATTTCAGCTTTTACCGTTTCCGCATCAACTTTAGTTTCTCCTTTTGGAAATATCTTAATAATTTCCCGTGAAAAAACACCAAATGCTTTTACAATAGGTGCAAAACAAAATACAAAAAAACTTAAAATAGGGACACTAAGCATTGCAAAAGGTAACGGATTATTTAAAGCATACGTTTTTGGCAAAATCTCCGAAAATAATAACACAACGATACTGACCCCAAACGTTGCAACCAAAACCCCATATTCTTCACCAAAAAATTCAATCATAAGTGCCGTTGATAAGGCCGTTAAAGCAATATTAACAACATTATTACCAAACAACAAAGTCCCCAAAAGTTTTGGCGAATCTTTTTTAAGCATTAAAATTTTTTGTGCCCGCCAATTTCCTTTTTTCCCAAGCTCATAAAGCTGAGGCATGGAAACAGCAGTCATCGCAGTTTCTGTTCCTGAAAAATAAAACGAAAGCAACAACAAAAAAAAGATTAAAAAACAATCCATCATTTTTTATTTTTTCCTTAATGGTTTCGGCATACGCTTTTTTTTCTTATATTTCGGGAAGGGTGCCGGATTTTTATCTTCAACAATTTCAATAATATTTCTCTTTTCAAGTTCTTTTAAAAGACGGCTAACCGTTCTGTAAGGCGATTCTTTAAACGATTCAACCATAATATCTGCTTCAGAATAAACAGGATATCTTTCATGCACTAAGCGTTCAATGGTTTTATGATTATCGGCAGCCGGGACCAACGGGCGATGTGTGCGCCCTTGTGTTCTTCTTGAAATAACGTCACTTGAAGCTTTAATCCAAATCGAAATTGCTTTTTCAGAAGCAAGCTTCCTTGTTTTTTCAGACAAAAAAGCCCCTCCTCCTGAGGATAGCACACAAGGTTCCCCGTTGAGAAGTCTTTGCATCACTCTTTCTTCCCCTAAACGAAACTCCTCCATGCCACATTTTGAAAATAATTCATTAATTAAAAAACCGGTTGATTTTTCAATTTCTTTATCACTGTCGTAAAACGGCAACTGCAACTTTTTGGACAAAATCCGTCCTAAACTCGTTTTACCAACCCCCATCATTCCGACAAGCAAAATAATTTTAGGTTCTAATAATTTTTGTTTCATGTTCTTTTCTTGACAATTCTTAAATAAATATAGTATTACTGGATATCATAGCAAGATTTATTCAATCTGTCCAGTATAAAGGAGTATAAAATGATTCATAAAGAAGAAAAAAAACACATTTTTCTCAAAATAACAGCCCTTTTAATCATTGGTTTTTTTGTTGTTTTAGCATTTATTGAACCAAAACCGGAAATTACACACGTTGAAAAAGAAATTAAAACCCCGATAAATTAATGAAAAAAAACCTCCTTCTTTTTTGTTGTTCTTGTTTTTTTTGTTTAACTTGCTTGGCAACACCTGTTGACTTTAGCGTTGAGATTGATGATATCTCATCTTTTTCATTAAACACTCTGGGATCGCATAATAAATTAAAAAAAGACCTATGGCAAGCAAGTGACCCCCAAAAGTTATTTCAATTAATCGATAAGATCGGCACAGCCCCTCTTTCACCCGCCTCCAGAAAATTGATTATTACTCTTCTTACACAAGATACAACCGGATTTGAGCTTAAAAACAGTCAAGAAAATTCCTTTTTGTTAAAAAAACTCGAAGCTTTAACCAGGCTTGGGGCTTTTAACGAGGCATTAGAGCTCATTGAATTAATTCCAACCCAGCAAATACCCCAAGAAATATTACAGTTAAAAACAAATCTTTTGATTGCTCTAGGGCAATTTGAGAAAGCAGAAAAAGAACTTGAAAAATTAAATCCCTCCTTTAAAACTGATGAAACAAGAATTAATTTTTTTCTTGAAAAAGAAGAAAAAAACAAAGCTATTTTGTCTTATGAAATATACCGAGAAAATCAAGAAGGAAAAAATCCTCTTTTTTCGGCTTTAGCTGAAAATATTTTACTTGAATTAGAAACAGAAATTCCAAATTCAACGCCTTTAAATATTGAACATGTTTATTTGTTTTCAAGATTAAAAAACCCGTCTTTAAAATTAGATAACCAATATGACGGAATTCGAAAAATATTTGTTAATTTACCGACAAGCAATATCGATGAAAGAATTTATTACGCTGAAAAAATAAATTTAGATGCTCACGAATTAGAAAACATTTATAAATTACCGCTTTTTGATTTAAAAATCGAATCCAACCATTTAAGACGAGCTGAAATTTATCAAAAAATAAAATCTGAAACAGACCATTTTGCAAAAGTTGAATGGCTTAAAACATTTATTAAAATTGCTTTGCAAGATAAACTGGGTCTTTATCTTGCCCCTCTGATTGAACAAGAATTAAATACCGTTTTACCACAAAAAGAATATAAAGATTTAGCTTTCTATGCCACTCAAATTTATATCCTTCAAAATAATCTTGAAAAAGCAAATGAATGGTATCAAATTTTGTCAAATGAAAAAGATGATACCTATCAAAAACATAGATTATTACTTATTCCCGGCATGCAAAAATTAGGTGCGGGGATTCCCGCTGAAACCGAATCTCTTTTGAATCATTTTTGCGCTGATTTAAAAAAAGAAAATTGTTCTGAATTTTGGCAAAAAGCCTCTCATGAATTTTATGAAACATTAAATACATCCAAACCAAATCGCTCACCTTTAATGATTTTTGAATATTTAAAACAAGAACATAACTTAAAAACAGGAGAAAACTTAATCAGAGCAATTCTGGATTTAAATGATGAAAAGATTTCGGACAAATATTCTTTACTCTTTTTCATTAAGCAAAATTGTCCTTTAGAGATATCTTTACCCCTTGAGCTTGAAGGAACGCTTTATCAATGAGTTTAAAATTAATCGATTCTTTTTTGGAAATGATATTAGCCGAGCGCGGTGCCGCCTTAAACACCGTTGCAGCCTATCGTCGCGACTTAAAAGAACTTTATAATTTTTTGCACTCGAAAAAAACAAAACTGCAAAATGCAAAAAAAGAGGATTTACAAAATTACATTGAATTTTTATTATCCACACGTTTAAGCGCAAAAACACAAGCAAGACGTTTATGTGCCATGCGCGAATTTTATCGTTTTTTATATTCAGAAGATATTATCAAAAAAAATCCTTCCGACTATATTCAATCCCCTAAAATAAAAAAATCCCTTCCCAAATATTTAACTGAAGAAGAAATTAATTTGTTGATTGACGGCGCAAAAGAAAAGAATACAAGAATCCATCTTCTTCTTGAAATGTTATATGCTTCCGGCATGCGCGTTAGTGAACTTGTCAGTTTACCGATTAGCGTCATTACCCATGATTTATCTACACTAACAATTGTCGGGAAAGGAAATAAAGAAAGGATTGTTCCTTTAAACGATAATGCCCGCATCGTTCTTGATAAATGGCTGACTGAAAGAGAAGAAACATTACCAAAAAACAGACCATCAAAATGGCTTTTCCCCTCCTCTTCAACAACAGGACATCTGACACGGGACGGTTTTTTTAAATCCATAAAAAAAATAGCCATAGAAAAAGGTATCCCCCCCAATCGAGTATCTCCGCATGTTTTTAGGCATTCATTTGCCAGCCATCTTATTCAACATGACGCTGATTTACGCTCAGTTCAAAAGATGTTGGGGCACGCAGATATCACCACTACAGAAATTTATACGCATATTTTACAAGACAGATTAAAAAAGACAGTTGAAAATTCTCATCCTTTAGCGTATAGTAGGCCGGAAGGACTTTAAATGAAAATTTTAACAACGTATATTTTAAAGCAGCTGGCTATCAGCTTTTTGTTAATATTATTGGGAATGACAACGCTTGTGTGGCTTACACAATCATTGCGCATGATTGATATGATTGTCACAAAGGGGATACCTGTCAGTATGTTTTTAGAAATGACGTTGTTGGTCCTGCCGAATTTTATTCAAATTCTCTCTCCAATTGCTTTATTCGCTGTTATTTTATTTATTTTTTCCCGCATGCAAGCTGATAAAGAAATAATGGTTATGCAAGCAATCGGGATGTCAAATAAAAGTATTATGAAACCGGCATTCATTTTAGCCATTATTCTAACCGGAGTTGGTTATTTATTAACTCTCAACATCATTCCGGCTTCACATAGAGAGCTGGGTGAGCTTAAATGGCGAGTCAGAAATGATCTATCTCATTTACTTCTTCAAGAAGGTCAATTTAATACTTTAAACAACCGATTAACTCTTTATGTTAAAGAAAGAGCTGAAGACGGATCTGTAAAAGGGGTTTTAGCTTATGACGCTAAAAATCCCAAAAACATTTCCGTTTTAATTGCGCAAAAAGGATTTATTTTTCAAAAAGAAGATGGATTTGAACTTGTGTTTCATAACGGGAGCCGACAAGAATATAGTCCAACAACAAAAAAATTTTCAATTTTAAACTTTGATAAATACAATATGTTTTTCAGCGATAAAAAAAATGCAGACAACTCAAGAAAGTTAGACGAATCGGATTATCCTCTTTCGTATTTACTTTCTGTTACAAAAGATGAGGTATCTGACGCGGTTCAATATCGAAAATATAAAACAGAAATTTTAAAACGTCTTACAAAACCAATTTATAATATCTCTTTTATGTTTTTAGCCATGTTTGCTATTTTATCGCCCTTTTATAACAGACGGGGGCAAATGGGACGAATGAATATCATTATTTTAACAACAATTTTGGTTCAATCACTTGCTTTGGCTTTTGAAAATTTAACGGCTAAAAATCTTTGGTTTGCTCCACTGATGTTTTTAAACCTATTCGTGCCGGTTATTATTGTTTATTATCTTTCAATGAAACCCATTCAAACACCTCAAATTAAAAAAATTATAAAAAGCTCATTAAAACTTATTTTATTTGCAATCGTTTTTTGCGGAACAATACCTGCCTATGCACAAATCAAATTAGACCCACAAGTTAAGTTTGAAAAAGAAAAGCCCGTTGATTTTGAAGCTGATGAAATTTTTTATAATAATCAAGACGAAACAGTTACAGCTCAAGGGAATGTTGTTATTGAACAAAATGACACCATTATCCAAACAGATAAATTTATTTATAATAAGAAAAAAGGACAAATTATTATCCCTCAATCTTCCAAAACAACAACTCCGGATGGCACTGTCACATATACCGCAGACACGGTTTTGACCCCCGCTTTAAAAATGGCCATCAGCAATGATGTTGAAATGGATTTATATGAAGGATCCTATATGTCGGCCAAACGATATAAAAGAAAAGAAAACGACAATATTACCTATTTAAAAAAAGCAATATATACGCCTTGCACTTTTTGTAAAGGACAATCTCCGCTTTGGCAGTTAACGGCACGCACAATGAAGCATAACAAACCGGAAAAAGAAATGTCATTTACACATTCATTTTTAAAGATAAAAGAGGTCCCTGTTTTTTATTTCCCATATTTAAACATTCCGGATTTTACCGTCAAAAGAAAAACGGGATTTTTAGCTCCTAGTTTTGCTCATAGCAGCGAAATGAAACAAGGTATTAACATCCCGTTTTTTGTTGATATTGCAGATAATCAAAATTTAACGGTTATTCCAACACTTTCTACCAGTCATGACCCTCTTGGTTTTATGGATTATGAAGGAACGTTTACACATGGATATTTAAAATTACAAGCCAGCGGAACAAAAGATAACGATGATAAAAATCAAGGCCATATCAAGGCTCACATGCGCGCGGATATTTCGGACAAATGGCGTTTAAGCGGTCAATATTATCGCGTTTCATCTGATACATATTTCAGAAGATATTCCATGCCGGATGTTGATACTTCCGATCAATATTTAGAATCAAATATTTCAGCTGAACGATTCGGAACAAGGAATTATTTTCATTTTAAAGGCCTTTCTTTCCAAAATCAACATGGTCGTGTCAACCAAAAATCGATTCCCGTTTTCATCCCGACAATGAACTATGTTTACAACACTGAAGCTTTAAACAACAGTGGATTATACGCCTTTTCAAAAATAAACGGTGTTGCTTATAATAACCGTCAACGGTTTAAATCCAATAGAGCCTCTGTAACTCAAGGGTTGCACCTTCCATATATTTCAAGTTTGGGAATTAATATAGACACAAAAGCAAGTGTTAGAGTCGATGGATACAGCATTGATACAGGCGCATATTCTTTTAACGGATTAAAAACAGATGACAGTTATTCAACCGGAAGATTTTACCCTGTATTTTCAAGTAAAATCAGCTATCCGTTTGCTAAAGCCAGTGAAAATTATACACAAGTTATTTCGCCTATTTTCATGCTCGTTTCCTCTCCTGTCAGTGGTAACAAAGATAAAATTCCAAATGTTGACAGTCTTGACATTGACTTTGATGATACCAACTTATTTTCAGAAAACAGATTTATCGGATATGATCGGGTTGAAACAGGGACACGAGCCAATTATGGGGTTGAATATTCAGTTTATGGTAATAAAAATATATCCTCATCATTTTTATTCGGACAATCATATCGTTTTTCCGGAGATGAGGTTATGGAAAAAGCTTTAGGGTATGACTCAAATTATTCTGACTATGTCGGACGGCTTCAAACAAATTTTGATATTTTTTCTTTGGCCTATCGTTTCCGCTTAAATAAAGATGATTTTAAACCGGTTAAAAACGAAATTACCTTTACTGTCGGAAAAGCTCCATTGCGTGTCGGAATTGATTATATCAGAATAAAAGACAACACAAAATCAGATGAGTTTTCTTATTATAAGAACCGTGAAGAAATCTTACTTTTTGGCTCATCACAGTTAACAAAAAATTGGTCCTTATCCGGATATTACAGATATAATTTAGAAAAAACATCTTCACAACGTGGGCCTGTTGAATCCGGTTTAATTGCGCAATATGAAAATGATTGCACAATCATTGCTTTTGAATTAGATAAATCCTTTACTTATGATCGCGATTATAAAGGAGACACGTCTTTTATGGTAAAATTTATCCTTAAAACTTTAGGGGGAATGGAATGAGATCACTTCTGTTTATTGCTTTAATCTTATTAAGTTTATCCGCAAATGCCGGACAAATTGTTGCTACTGTTAATGACCAACCGATTTCATCATTTGATGCCGAAGCACGGGCTAAACTTATTTCCATTCAAAATGCAAGTCCGATTACAACTGCCAAAAAGAAAGAATATGTAAAGGCCGCTTTAGATGCTTTAATTAATGATGAAATTAAAATTAAGGAAGCTGAAAAAAAAGGATTTAGCGTTTCTGAAAAAGAAATTCAAGAAGCCATTTTTCATTTAGAAGCACAAAATGGAATGAAAAAAGGAAGCATGGAAAGTATGCTTAAAAAAAATCAAATTCCTCTTCGCATTTTAAAAAATCAAATAAAAGCTGATTTAATGTGGCTTCAGGTTATTCAACAAAACAAAAAATCATTATTACCGCCTTCTGAAAAAGAAATTACCGCTTTAAAAAACAATATTCGAAATGAATTAAAAAGCGAAGGATTTTATGTTGCCGAAATGTTAATTAAAGACAAGAAACAAGCTGAAGAATGTTATCAAAAATTACATCAAGGAACCCCATTCCCTGAACTTGCAAAAAAATATTCTTCTGCTCCTTCTGCCTCAAAAGGAGGAGAAATCGGATGGATTGACAACAAGCATTATCAAAAAGAAATAACTGATGCTTTAAGGGTTATGTCAAGCGGGGAACTTTCAACCCCTTTAAAAACAAAAGACGGATACCTTATTTTGCTTGTTTTAGACAGAAAATACCCCATTCACACAGATACAGTTCCAATTTGGGAAGTTTCACAAATGGCTTTAACAGCTAATCATACGGCGGCTTTCGGGGATAAGATAAATAGCTTAAACTCATGCACTTCTTTTAAAGAATTTGCAAAAGAAAATGCCATTAAAGAATCCGTTAAATCCGGCATGATTTCACCGGAGCAACTCCCAAGAGAATTAAAAGAAATTTTAGCTGAAGCACCGATAAAAAAAGTTATCGGCCCCATTCAAACACCAGATTCTGATTTATTTTTTATGAAATGTAAAATCACAAATAAAAAAGTTATTCCAAGTGATGACGAATTAAGAATGCGTCTTGAAACAGAAAAAATGGAACAATTATCTGAACGCTTACTTAAAAATGCCAAACGCTTTAGCGTTGTTGAAATGAAAATTTAATAAATGGGAGGAAGCTATGACCGGTATAATTATCAACGGAAAAGAAATGGCCTCAAAAATACAAGAAGACTTAAAAACTGAAATTTCCTCTTTACCCAGAAAACCAAAATTAGCAGTAATTTTAGTTGGTGATAATCCAGCCAGTCTTATCTATGTCGGTCACAAGAAAAAAATCGGCGAAAAAATCGGAGCTGATACCGAAGTATTCCAACTTTCACCGGTTATGACCGAAGATGCGCTTATTGCCTTTATTGAAGAATTGAATCAAAATAAGTCAGTTGACGGTATTCTTGTTCAATTACCCTTACCGAAACATTTTAATGAAAACAAAGTGTTAGAAGCTCTTTCTCCCGATAAAGATGTTGATGGATTACATCCGAAAAACTTAGGAGATTTATTTTTAACAGATGTCGATTTAAAACCTTGCACACCTTTAGCCTGCATGGAACTTATACGCTCTGTTTGCCCTGTTATTGAGGGGAAAACAGCACTTATCATCGGGCGATCTCGTTTGGTCGGCAAACCGCTTGCGCAAATGTTACTAAAAGAAAATGCCACCGTTATTCAGGCTCATTCAAAAACAACAAATTTAAAGGAGCTTTGTTCCCTTTCTGATATTCTTATTGCAGCAACAGGAAAAACAAATTTAATTAATCCCTCCTTCGTAAAAAAAGGGGCCGTTGTAATTGATGTGGGAATAACCAGATTAGATAACAACAAAATCACCGGTGATTTAGATTTTGAAGAAATCAAAAAAATTGCAGGATTTATTACACCTGTTCCAGGCGGTGTTGGACCGATGACGGTTACAATGTTGTTTGTTAACCTGTTGATTGCATATAAAAAAAATCTTGCAAAATCCCCAAAATAGTGTAAAATAGAATATAGGGACTATTTATACGAGGAGGGGCCTGATGTTTCATCCGAGTTTTTTTAAATTAAACATTTTACTGGTTTGTTTTTGCGCCTGTTTTTCATTTCAACAGACGGGTTTTGCTATTCCTGTGCAATATTCAAATCTTAATTATACACCCAATCTGCAATCAACCATTGAACATGCCACAACGGAAGAAAATTTAAGGGGATTGATGCAAGCTCAGAATATGATAAATGGATTGCCTAATTATTTTGAGCAATCGGCTTTAGGACAATTTGCAAATAAAGCTATGACAACTATAGATAATGTTGAAAATGCTGTTGTGGGAACTGTGGATACCGTTATTGGAACTGCAACAACCGCTATCAGTTCAGCCACACAAGCCGCCACCAATACTCTAGATGGCGCTATTGAAAGTGCCACGGATACAGTTGGAGGCTGGGCGGAACAAGGAGCAGACTATGTTGGTGATTTATTTTCATCTGATGAAGAAGAGGTTGCAGGCAGTGGTTTTGTTAAACCCAAAAAGGGCACTTCTGACATTATGACTAAGGTTAATGAGTTAAATCCGATCGATCGATTAACAAAAAGAGAAGAAAATAAAAAAATATGCAATGATTTAAAAACTCCGGATGGTGTAAAAAAATGTTTTTATCTTGACAATGACGAAAAACCAGGCATCATGGAGGTGGGTGACATTCATCAACATGTCACCAAGGCTCAATTTGAAGGTATCGCAAATTCCTATGCTGATGCAGCAGCGATTATTAATACAACCGCAAATTTTGAAGCTACAGAATCCGCTTTAAATGATCAAGATCCGAAAACAGTTTCAGAAACATTAACAAAACGAGTTGAATCAGATATTCTTTTTAATGTTATTGGGGCTAGTTATTTTGCATTGGATTTATCAGCACTTGAGTTAAATTCCTTAAGCATATATTCAACAATCAATGCGATTAAAGCAGATGGAGGTCTTGAATGAAAAAATTAGTTTTTATTTTTCTTTTAGTCTTCTTTTCTTTTGCCGTTCAAAATGCCCTTGCCATTCCAATTAGTGACAGTGGCGGATATAAGAGTGGTCAAAATGCTCAAAAAGATGCCGATAAAGATGCGGAGGATGAAAAACATAATTCCCAACTGGAAACATCCAGTAAAAACAGAGAACTTGGCAACAATTTTAGTAATGATTCTTTGGAATTTATAGCTAATAATAAACCTTCCGAAGGTGTCAATGCATCACTTTCTTCTGAAGATGCAAAATCAACTGAATCCATTCCTGAAGGTATTAATGGAAGTGAATTTTTCAAGAATACCTTATTACCGGCTCAAACAGAAGACGGGAAAAGCAGAGCCGAAGAAGCTGGTATTATTAACAGTGCTGAAACACAAAATAAAAGAGAAAGAGCTTTGGTTGAAGTTGCAACATTTGGATACGCCTTAGCAGCCATTCATAAAAATGCGGCCTCTAGAAATTTAAGCGGCAAAAAAAATATTGATAACCAAGTGTCTGATACCACAAACAAAACAACAAATTACTCTTCTACTGTTTCAAATAATACCAGCGTTAAAATGAGTACCGCTCAAATTTATAATGCAATTGTTTTAACAGCAGCCACTAATAATATGCTGACAGCCATCAGTTCTGCAGATTACGTTACAGATACTAACAACTCTTTTAAAGACGTGGTTGGTGGGATGGCCATACAGGCTGTCGGCGGAATTGTTGGTTCATTTTTTGATTAGGAGGATAACATGTTGAAATTTAAATCATTCTTATTAACAGTTATCGTTCTCTCCTGTTTAAATACACCAGTTCAAGCCGGTGTAACAACCAGCATATTAATGGCTCCATTGGCACCTGTTCAAGCAGGGTATCAAAGATTATCTGCAACAATTGCAAAATTTATTGCCATGTATCAAAAAGCTGCAAACAAAAATTATGGTCAACCCGGCGTTATCAGACATGAAATAATAACTTCGGATAACTCTCCGCTCTTAACGGGCGATGATGTTGCTTTTTATACAGATGAAACTTTTACACAAATGTTTCTACAAGAATCAACAAAAGAGGAACCCAATCTTTCTAAACTCCATCAAATTGTTAAAAGCACTTATTTGGTAGATTATCAAGCACAAAATTCTCTAAATGAAAAAGATAAAATAGACCTTGAAAGTGATGCAATCGTTAAAATTGACCCATTTGAAGATGCAAAATATGTTAACACCCAAGAATTTATTCAGCATAAACGATATGTTTCTTTGCATCATGGATTAGCTATTGCTGATAAAGTGTTAGCTCTTATGGATAAACAAAAAGAAGAATTAGAAAGTATGTCTTCCAATATAAAAGCCCGAACAGATGTCAAAAGCCTTGAAAACGGATTATCGGTTTTAGATAAAAAAATAGCTGTTCTTCTTAATGAATTGTTAGTTATTGAATCCTCAATTTTAGAAATCAACAGCACATTACTAATGCAAGATAAACAACGAAAAATCGTTGAAGAAGATTAAAGGAGAAAAAAATGAAAAAAAACTTTAAAATACATCTGTTTTCTTCTTTTTTAGCCGCTGGATTATTATGTCATACAGCCTTTAGTCAATGCCTCGTTACTGATATAAAAAATATTCCTCTACTTGCAGGCAGTAATATTGCAACACAACTGACTACAAGTTTAGGCGCAGAAGTTGTTACACAAGAAGAGATCGCAAATAATACTCGATCCGGAAACGCCTCTTGCTCTAATGCACCTTCAAACAAAAAAACAGAAATAACAACAAAGACCTATGATTATTTAGAAGCAAATATTATGAAGCTTTTCGAATCAACATATATTTCTCCACAAGAAAAGTATAAAACAGCTTTGGACATGTTGAAAAAAAACTTCTTTTTGCAAGAAGGGGATAAAGAATCTGCCCTAACAAAACTTCAAAATAGGGTTAACTTTGCTTCAGAAGTTGCAGCTGAAGCTTACTCGCTTGCTCAGCAACTTCGACCTCTTTTTATTGAAGACATGCAATCCATGCAAGTTGCTTCCGGAAAAGGTTGTAATCAAACACAAAGCAATGCCATGCTCAACCGAAATATTAAAGCTCAAATAAAAATGGTTGCTTCGCAAATCATTTTGCAAATTGTTCAAATGGAAGTAGATGTTGTTCAACAATTTATCAAAGACCAACCGACTATTTTAACACTTAAAAAAATTGGTGCGCCAGAAGACACTGAAGGAGATAAAAAATGAAAATAATTTCTTCCCTTCTTTTTATATTAACATTTTCAACATCTTTATCGGCTTATTCTATTTGTTTGCCGTGTGACCCTTGTTGGATTGCCGGTGTCGGAGGGCCAATTTTGGAACCCGGAAGTGTAACTGACACTGCTTCAAGAGGAGTAGCCGAAGTACTAAAACAAGGCCATTATTATTCAGAACGCGCAACAGCCATTGTAAATGACACGATTTCAACAATTCAAGGCGGGTCAACAACAATTTTAGATATTTTAAACGCCTCCCCTGGCGATTTTGTTCCCAAAGGAACACCCCCAAAAGAAATAGTTGTAAAACGAGCTGACCCTGCAACATCAACGATTAAAAATATTATGAAAAGCAATATGGAGGTCTATGCGGATCAACCTTTTGCCGATCATGAGGGGGATTATAATTTTGTTAAAAAAAGACAATATATACGCCAACAAGCCAATCTTCAGTTATTAGCAAGAATATTGGTATTAAAACACCAAACAAAAGAAATATTTAAGATCATTGATGATATGGAAACAAAAATTGATGATTCATCTAAAAAAGCTTCTAATCAAGGGGCATTGGAAAGCAATGAAAATAAAACCAAACTTTTAATGACAACTGCCTTTGCAAAAATTACATGGGCAAAATTACTCATGATTCAAAAACAATTAAGAGCTGCACAATTACAATACAATGCCCTTCTGGGTCTTGCGACTGCAAAACGCCATAAAACATATTGGAACCCCAAAGAAGAGTTGCCGGAGGAAAATCAACAATGAAACCATTTTTATTTTTAGCATTATCAGGTATTTCATTTTTTTCATTTATCAGTTTTACTCATGCAACAGCTCCTATTGAAATTGCTTCTCAAGAAACCGAAGAAGCCATTGAATCTGATGATTATACAAGAGAAATAATATATCTTGAACAACTGCATGCTATGCAAATTAAAGTTAGAAATTTAAAAAAACGATACCAAGAAGAAGAGCAAGAAAAACTTCAAGTTGATTTAATAAATCAAAAATATAATTCAATGGAGGCATGTAATATCAATTTGCTCTCCGATGTCTATGAAGATCCCAAAACGGCTTGGAAAAATATCACTCAAGAATATGATGACAGAGAGCTCAAATTAACAGTTGATATTTTAAACAGTATGCCTCAACAAAAAAACACAGGGAAAAAAGCACAAACAGAACTTTTTGCCAACTGGTATTTAGGGAAAGAAGTTTTAACAGATGTTTATGCAAATCCAGAGAAATATGGAAAACTAAAAGAGGGGAAATCTTTTGATTTATGGGAAGATCAAAAATATGTCTATGCAGACGAAGTGAACTCTTTTTTGCAAGATGTAAATAAAATTTTAGGGAGAACCGGTCGAATAAACGGTATCACTGCTGAAAATAATTTTGAACAAAATGAATCGGCCTATAAAACATTTTTATCATCATTGCCCCCGGATCAACTTCAAAAATTATCAGAAACACAAAAAACATTCCCCAAACCACCCAAAGCATTACCGCCGGCTCATGAAATTATGTGGTTTACTGAAGATCCTGCAAAATCAAAATCTGTTTTTCCTCAATGGCCTCAACCCTGGCAAAAATTTATTCAAAGCGGATTTAACACATATAATGAAAATGGTGAAATGGCAAAAACATTTTTGCCCAAAAGCTTGGTCTTAAATGAAGACATGAGACATATGGACGCCAGCCAACAAAACAACAGATTAAATGTTTATCAAGCAATAAAAAAAGAAAAAACAAGTGCAGAAAATACATTAAACGTTACAAGTAATGCTAAATCTTCCGCTGTTAACGAATTAAACAGCAGACTAAAAGATCTTGGCATTCAAACAGCTATTGAAGCTGATAATATTGAATCTGTTAGTCGTTTAGAAGAAGAATTATTACAACTTAAAAGCAAAAACATTCAAACTGTTCGAGATAAAATAACAAAAAAACATTCCGATATTGGGGATACAAAAAATAAGCCGGACTCATTTAAAACTTATTTAAAAATGTCTTATATTGAGCAATTAAATGCTCTTGATTCGCTTGAAAAAGATTCTGAAGAATACAGACAGCTTAAACATATCATGTATTTTTCTCAAGCCTATCAGGATTTTAATTATGTTAATGCACTTGAAAAAGACATCAACGGCAGTGTTAATTTTACGGTTATAAATGCTCAAGAAATAGACCATTTATTAAAAGAAAAACAAGCAGAAAATGCCCTTTATGAAGAACTTGAAAAAAAGAACAAGGAAGACATCAAAAAAGCATATAACACAAAAATAAACAAAAGATGTTTAGAAGGAGGTCTTTAGTGCTTTCTTATTTTATCAAGGACCAAAAAACTCGAGGAAAATTTGCACTTTATTGGGCAAAATTTTGGATGACATTGACGGCTATTTCCATTGCTATTAACTTGTTCATTGTTTTAACATTGGTTCAAATGGCGCCAAAATTAAAAGTGATTGCTCAAATTTTACCCTCTCCCATGAATACGTTAGATCACATCCAAATCGATACTTTACCGGCAAATAGATTAATGGATTCAAAATCTCACAGTAATCGGGCTAATCGTGAATTGTTAGATGAAATGTTAATCAGATATTATATTGACAGAAGAGTTTCTTATTTTGCGGATAAAAATGAAATGACATCCAGATGGGGAGCTCGCGGAGAAATCAGACGGCTATCTTCCCCGGCTGTTTATGCTAAATTTTCA
This sequence comes from Alphaproteobacteria bacterium, assembly GCA_017533325.1. GTDB lineage: Bacteria > Pseudomonadota > Alphaproteobacteria > CAAHEQ01 > UBA3637 > RGIG4140. The sequence goes on along the minus strand of JAFXIF010000044.1, from coordinate 62,508 downwards.
AAAAACATACAAGAAAAGATTAAACAAATTTCTACGGCAAAAGAAACCCAAAGTGTTGAAATCACAAATATCTCAAAACTTGGTAATACATATACCATTGAATTTGATGTTTTTATTTATAATCCTTATGACCCGATTGTTAAACCGCGCGTTCAACAGCGGGTGGCAACAATCACCGTCGGGCATTATCCAAACAGACACATTTATTCACGAACCTTTGCCAACCCTTTTGGTTTTTACATACAAAAATATGATGAAGCTGTCAAAAAATAAAATATTTTAAAATAATGTTTTTTTTGGTTGATTAATTATTTTTCTTTCGATAAACTGAGTTTGTAATTCACAAAAATATGAGGAAAAAAATGAAAAAATATTTTGTTGTTTTATTTGTTTTAGGATTGACCGTTTTGGCTGCAGCTTGCGGTAGTGTTTATGAAAAAGAACCTGTTGGAATCGGTCCGGATTATTCTGAATTAAAAAAATCACCTTGTGCATGCCTTGAACTTGAAAAAGCCCCTGCTCTTCCGGATTGGTTATCTTAACAAGAAATATTTATTCTTATGACAATGAGCAATCAAAAAGTCCAACAAAAAAAACAAGGACAAGATTTATCAGAAGAAGCCGTTAAAGAAAGACGTTATCTTTGGATGGCGCGAACGTTTGCGCTTGTTTTAGTTGTTTCAACTTTAACAACTATTATGCTTATCACTGCTCTTACATCTTTAATGCCTATTGTCAGAGTTCAACCATTTTTTTTAACAACACTTAATAAAAACGAACAAGTTGTTAATGTTGTTCGACCTAATTTTAGTCAAATGAATATGCAAACATTGACTGAGTCCTTTATCAGACAATATTTGCTCTCCTATTTTAATATCGGTTCAAACATTCAAGAATTAGAAAGACGAACCGGAATTGATGGGGAAATTAACTGGATGAGCGAACCTACGGTCTATACAAAATTTACTGAATATGCCGAAGATTGGATCCAACAAGCAAAAGAAGAAGGATTAACCCGTAATGTCAAAATTTTAGTTGTTAATCCTTATCGCACCAACAAGAATGAAAACATTTGGCGTGCAGAAGTTGAATTTACGGAAATGAAACACTTATCCAGCGAACCGAAAAAATCAAGATGGGTTGTCACAATGAATGTTGCTTTCAAACCCGTTCGTGAAGGATTAACTTGGGAAGAAAGACTTAAAAACCCACTTGGATTTACAGTTATTCAGCTCGTGATAAAAAAAGCTGATTCATAATAATTTTTTTAAAAAAACTCCTCTAAAAACACTCACAAAAAACTCTAAAAAAAATTTTTCCATTAAAATTACATCTTTTTTCATTTTTTTGTAGACTTTTTAAATATTTTTGTTTTATTGTGTAAATATATTACAAAAATAAAGAGGAGAGATTCTATGTTCAAACAAAAACTTCACAGACAAGGTTGGCTGTCAACGGCTGCTATTTTTGTTTTATTTTCTGTTGTTGCACATTCAGAGGGGTTGCCTACAGATGCTGAAAGTGAACGTTTAAGCGACGCTATCGCTCAAACAAACGGCGATTATGAATCTGTTAACCCAAATTACTTACATTCACTCGGCATGCAACAAAAAGCATGGAACGATCCGATGGCACATTTAGGTGAAGGTCAATCAAAACCGGGGTATTCAAAATACGCTTGGTCACCTGATGTGATTTTACCCATTCGTTTAAGAGAAGGTATGATGACACTTATCAACTTACCGACATGGGAATTAATTGAAAAAGTTCATATCGGTTCTCCGGAATCATTTGGTGGTGAAATTGCCGCACCAAACTCTCTTCTTTTATATGCTGATCCCTCTTATATCGGGGTTGACAGTAATATGATTATTTTTGGTAGATCCGGCAACCGATATGTTTTCTATTTAAGAAGCGAAACTTACAATGCCGAAAAAATTTCACAATCTGTTGTTGACGTGTTAGTTGGCCCGAGATATACACCGGTTGAAAATGGTGGACGTTTAGGCGGAATGAACGGCGCCACAAACAGAGCTGTCGGTAACGGATTTTTAAATTCCAACAAAGCTCCCGGTTGGGCAATCGGTAGAAGTGGCGGACAAAATCCGCAATTAGGCATTAATACAGCTTCAACCGGCCCTAAAAACTGGTTGCAAAGCATTCCGGTTGACCCTGAAAACATTCGTTTTGACATAGATATTTATATTCCAAATCCATCTGATGTTGATATTGCTCCGGATAATGTATGGCGCGATAATATTTTCACATACATTGACTTGGGCCCGAAAGCATTAACGATGACACAACGTCCGGTGGTCAGCCTTTTGGTTCAAGATACGGAAGTTCCGGTCGGATTTAGAACAACCGGGCCAAACAGTCGTTTAATTGTTGTTGAAGCTATTGGTGATTTGGTTTTAAGAAACGGCAAAAAACTTATTTGCTTAAAACTCAGAAGAGATCCAAGCGCCGGTCTTGAATATACAGATTACAGTGGTGCTGAAAATATGACTGTTTCACCTTATACAGGTCGCCCGAGTGTTATGAGCCAAGATGCTCCGGCTTATGATCCGACTGCAATGAGTGAAACAGAAAGCGAAAAAATTGTTGAAAGAAGTCCGTTAGCTCCAACACCAAAAATGATGAATTCTTATCAACAAAATTCATATACGCAACAATCAAACAATATGTATCCTCAAGGAATGATTTATGATTCCTATGCAGGAAACTATATTCCTCAATATGCACCGCAAGGCGGATCAATTTATTCTGGCGATATGGCTCCAATCCAATCTATTCCGGCAAATGTTATGAATTCACCTCAAGCCTCTGCAGGTATTGTTGGGGTTATGAGTCAAATGCCGATTTCAACTCAAAGAAATTCCGGTTTGGCAACAAGCGAAACCATTTCGATTGAACTTGGCACACACGCTGACATTACAGAACTTGAAAGCATTTGGGAAAAAATTCTTGAAAAGAACTCTGATGTTTTAAAAGGATATGAACCATATTATTCTGTTGATACAACAGCAGACAGTAATATGCGCGAATTATTCCGTTTGCGTGTCGGTCCGATTAAGGATATCACTTTGGCCGACAAATTATGCAAAAGATTAGGCCGTCGCGGCTTTGGATGTTCAGTTGTTCGCGTTCAATAAACTTCTTTGAAAATCATTTAAATATTTGTTCCGACAGAAAAGAAATGGGTTAGCAATGAAAGAAAACAGAGGATTAAGCTCTAGTGAGCAATATGTAAAAAAAAGCAACAGGAAACTTTTATTCGGCGGTTTGTTTCTTCTTATTGTATTTTTTGTAGCGCTTTCCTTTATCTCTGAAAAAGCGCCCGTTCAAGACACAACAACAAATATTGACTGGGGTGATGAATACCAAACCCAAAAAGACGAACAAGGCGGTCAATTTCAAGGATTTGCCAGAGGGGATGTTACTTTAAAAGTTGTCCCTGAACAAATTGATATGAATAATGTTGTTATCGGTTCACAAGTCGAAGCGCTGATTAAATTAACTGCCGAAAACGGAGCTGTTCTTTACAAGGGGGCAACATTTCTTGAAAATCAACAAGACGGATTTTCAATGGAAACAACTTGTAAAGAAAATGAATCTTTGGCAAGTGGGCAAGAATGCTTGATTAAAGTTTTATGGAATCCTGTTTCTTTAAGACAAATCCAAAATGTTTTGACTATTCAATGGGAAGAAGATTCTGCAACTGCCGCCGGTTTTTCTGACAGAGAAAAGAAAACAACCGTTCAAGTAAAAGCTCAATCAACCGATTCAAAAGATTGTGTTATTTGCGAATCAGTTTCAAAGGATGATGCTGAAAAAGAACAAAAATATGCAATGGGATTAGATGGAAAATTGCATCCGGTTGGTGAAGACGGCTCCATTGTTATTGACGGTGAAGTCATAAAACCAACTGAAAACGGATTATATATCAACAAAGACGGTAAAATCGTTGCTATTGCCGTTCCCGAAAAATTACCTCTTAACTTAAAAAATGAGGTCATGGGAAAAATTGCTCCAAATGGTGATGTAATTAACGAAAATGGGGACAAACTCGGTCGGTTGTTAGGAGATGACACCATTGTTGATACCGAATTAAATGTTTTAGGGGCTGCCATCCCAATTGTTTCGGTTATGGATATGACAGGAAATGTAATCGGAAAATTATTAAAAGACGGAACAATTGTAAATGAAAAAGGTGCCGTTATCGGTAAACCGCTTTCAAACGGTGCCGTTGCCAATTTGAATAACCGTGTAGTAGGGGTTTTAAGACCATGGGGTTTGGTTGCCGATTTAACAGGTAACGTTATCGGTGGAATTGTTCCGGACGGTTCAGTTATGGATGCAGCAAATAATGTTATCGGTATGGTTAAACCAAACGGATTAGTTGTGAATAGCACAAATGATCTTATTGGCGGAACTATTCCTCAAGGGGTTGCCGTTGCTCCGGGATGTCAATTAACCGGCAAAATCATGCAAAATGGTGAAGTTCGTGATTCATATAATCAAACTGTCGGAAAAACATTAATTGACGGAAGCGTTATTAACAATGACGGCACGGACATTGGCGGCGCTATTCAATTAGGGCTTGTTATTAATGAAAAAGGCAATCCAATCGGATTTATAAATTCAGAAGGTAAAGCCGTTGGTCCCCAAGGAGCAGTTATCGGTTGTGTCAATCCGGACGGATCTGTAACAGCTGGTAAAAAGACTGTGGGTTCTGTTTTACCAAAAGGTCGCGTCATCGGATTTGGGTGTCAACAAGTCGGGTCTGTTTTCCCAAACGGGATTGCCATTAACGATTCACTTGAACAAGTTGGCAAAGTGATGACGGACAGTTATGTTCGAAATGATCAAAACCGCATTATCGGTGTTGTTGTTCCAAGAGCCTCTGCCATTGCTGACGGATGTCGTTTATTAGGGCTTGTCACAATTGGTGGTGATTTAACAGATGCGAATAATGAACCGTTTGGTTGTATAACACCGGATAAAACTGTTGTTGATAACAATGGAAAAATTATCGGTGCTTTAGCTATCAAAGGTGTTGTCAAAAACAATGAAGGTGTTGTTATCGGTCGTGTGCGCCTTGATGGTAAAGTTATGGATTTAAAAGGAAAGATTATCGGATGTCTTCAAGAAGATGGATCTGTTATTTCTTTAAATGGTAAAGAAATTTTGGGAACTGTTGTCGGATCCGGAAATCAAAATACACCTAACGGAGTTGTTTTAGATGATAACGGAAATCCGACCGGTTGGACCGTTATGGGTGATAAAGTTTATGACGCCCACGGAAATGAAATCGGCACTGTTGACCAAGATGGTATTGTTTCTGCATCAAACGGAAAATTTTTAGGTGTTATCCCACCTGATGGAGTTATCGTTTCTCAAGATGGTATGATTCTTGGTCGTTACAATTCAAAAATCGGATTTGCATTGAATCAAGAAGGAGAAAGATTTGCCCGTGTTTTACCAAATTTAACTGCTATAAGCGGTGAAACTCAAAAAATTATCGGAACTCTCATTCCTGATAAAACAGCCTTTCTTGATTTAGATAATAATTATCTTGGCACTATGGGTGTTGATGGCACATTAAAGAATGCTGACGGAGATATTATCGGGGCAATCAGAGCAAATAAAACCGTTACGGATAAGGACGGAAAAGTAATCGGTTTTGAAATGCCTCATGGAAAAGTTTTATCTGTTTTAGGTAAAGAAATCGGCTCGGTTACACCTAAAGGCGAAGTGATTTCACCAAAGAAAACAGTTATCGGCAAAATTCTTGCAAACGGGATTGCCATTTCATCTGATGAAAAAATTATCGGGGGTGTTTTTAAACGCTTAAGCCTTGCTTTTTCTCCGGAAGAATTAATCGGTTATCCAAGTGTAACAGGGGCTATAATGGATAAAAATGGGAATATTGCCGGACAAGCAACCCCATTTGGATTGGTTATCAATTCTGAAGGCGTTATCGGAAGAATGATTCCATTCGGCGTTTATGTTGATACAAAGAATGAATTAATTGGATGGACAAGTTTTGATGCAGATTTATACGGCAAAAATTCAAGATCTATCGGAAGATTAATGTCAAATGGAATTGGTCTGGATAAAGCCGGGAATCAAATCGGTTATCTTGTAAAAACTGGTATTGCAGTTAAACCAAATGGAAAATTACTCGGCTACATGTCAATTAATAACACCATTACAGCTGAAAAAGATACCGGTTATCTTTATGCTTCAGACTATATTTACAATAACATGGATGAAGTAATCGGAAGAGTTTTGCCACAAGGGATTGCTGTGGATAATAACGGAAAGTTTGCCGGACTGCTTCAATCTGACGGACGCATCGGACTTTCAAAATCACAATTAGGCCATGTATTATCTGACAACCGAATTGCAAATGCAAAGGGAGATATAACAGGCACATTTATCCCATTAAATTCAGTCGGATATGGTGACAATAATCAATTTTCTTATCTCATCAATGAATACGGTGAAGCTATTGATGGGAAAGGACAAGTAAAAGGTTTAGTCATTGCACCGCAAACTGTTGCAAAAGATGGGAACTTTATTGCCAGATTGGCTGACAAAGATTTATTTGTTGCGGAAAACAGCACGGCCAAAACAATGGGAATCATTTCAACAAACGGAAGTATTTTATCCATCGGAAATTCAAAACCTCTCGGTTCGGTAATGACAAACGGATTTGCAACAAACTTAATTAAACAAATCCAAGGAAATGTTGTTTACTCAGGACCGGCTGTATCAAATGCATTAAACACGGTTGGTCGCGAAAGCTTAAGTGGAACAATTTTCTTAAGAGGTAAAAAAGAATCTTCCACTTCAGGTATCAGAGCCCTTTATAATGAAAAAGGCAATATTCGTGGTATGACGTTACCTGTTTCTGCTTTTGTCGGGAAATCAGGCCTTTTAATCGGTCAAACACAAACTGCTGCAACCATCTTTAATCAAGATGAAAGAAACATTGCCGTTCAAACACCTCTTGGTTTTGCACTCACCTCCGATAATCTTTGGGCTGGTGGAAAAGCTCCATTTGGTGTAGCTGTTGATGATGATGCAAAAATTCTTGGAACTGTTGCTGCAGATGGCGCTGTTATCGGCAATGCAAATCAAATGACGGGAAGAGCGCTTAGTGATGGTTCTGTTGCGGATATCCAAGATCGTTCTTTATATAACACAATGCCTCAAAAAGGTGGCCTTGTCCAACAAGGATTACCGTTTGGATATCGCGGGGATGTTTTGGGTCGAACAACTCTTTCCGGTGATATTTTGGATGCAACAGACAGCAAAACATTACGCATTTTGGATGACGGAACTATTTTAGGCAAAGATGAACCGTTAGCCGGTGCAGTTTTGCCGTTCTATACTGCCATTTCACAAGATGGTTCTTTCATGGGGACATTGATTCATAATGGGCAAATTGTTTCTCCAAACGGAGGATTAAAAGGGAAAATTGCCGTTAATGGAACGGTTAAAGAAGGAACTTATAAAATTACAGGGGCCTTAATCCCTTCTGCATTAATTACAAATGATTGTAAAGTTGTCGGTCAAGCTGCTTTTAATGGTCAAGTTATTGATGCAAAAGGAACGGTTGTTGGCCGTATTTTACCGGATAAATGGGCGGTTAATGCTTCAGGTGAAAAAATCGGTCGCGTAACAAGAAATGGTATCGTTATGTCGCCTGAAGGAAAATATATCGGACGCACAATGCCGGACTCAACTGTGGTTGATGTTAACGGAATCAATATCGGATGTAGCCGAAATGACGGTTCTGTTGTTGATCATAAAACCGGCGAAGTTATCGGTGCAACACATGAACGCGGGCTTGTTTTAGGTAAAGACGGAAAACCAATCGGCCGAATTAAATTAAATGGGGACGTTGTAAACAAAAACGGAGAAAAAATCGGTGTATTACGCGCAGATGGCAACGTTGTTAACGAAAAAGGTGAAATCATCGGTCGTAATGTTTCCCGTGACGAAGAGTTATTGTTTGACGAAAAAGGTAATATTAAAGGGACATTATCTTCTGAGGGTGTTATCAAAGATGCAGAAGGAAAATTTATTGCTCAGGTTTTACCAAACGGAGACATTGTTGATGAAAATGGCAATGTTATCGGACAACTCGGCGAAAACGGCGAATTACCAAGTGATATTGAAAGCGGACTACTTGTAGATGCCAACGGAAATACATTCGGAAAAATTTCAGGTTGTGATGTTTTAAATCTTCAAAATGAAAAAATTGCTTCTATTATGCCAAACGGCTCCATTATCGGGTTGAATGGCGAAATCTATGCAACCATTCATGAAAACGGATTATTGAAAGATAAAGATGGTAATGATATGGGTAAAATTAAAGGCCTTGATCTTCGCTTGGATAAATGTGGTATTAAAGGACTTTCTGAAGAAGAATTAGAAGCATTAAGAAATGCACAAGGAGGAGCCGGACAAGCCGGAACACGCCGTATTTCATTCGGAAATAAATTATATCAAGTTACACCGGATGGTTCTATTTTAGATGACCAAAATGAAATTGTCGGCTTTATGCAAGATGGCAGACCAATGACTTTAGATGGACGCCCCTTAAGCACTCAAGGTGACGATCAAGGTCGTATTCGTCCGAATTTTGCAGATAAAAAATTGAAACCGACACCGGAACAAATTCAACAAATGCAAGAAATTCTTTCTCAAAAACGAGAAGGAATGAAAGCCGGCATGGCATCAAGAGGATTGATTACACCAAATTCAAAAATTAAAGCAATGGCTCGTAAAAAAGCTGATGCGGACTGGAAATCAATCGGTGTAAATAAAATTGTATCTTCTTATCCTGTTGATATGTCTCGTATGATTTTGAAAGACAAAGCAATTCCGGCAGTCTTAACAAGATCTATCGATTCCAGATATGCCGATATGCCTGTTACAGCCATTGTTGAAAGACATATTTATTCTGAAAAAGGAAGAAATATCATCATTCCGGCCGGTTCCAGATTGATTGGAACATTTGCCGGTGAACAAGGCAATGATAAACGCGCGGCAAAACTTGAAATCACATGGCAAAGACTTATCCGTCCTGATGGAGGAGCTTTCTCCTTTGAAGGGACATCAGGTGATGCTCAAGGACGTGGTGGTGTTGCAGCTTATCTTGATGATGAATTGGTTAAAAAATTCGGTAAACCGATTATGACCAGCGTTGTTACATCAGCTATTTCCTACATGATGGCAACAAATGATGATATGTATCAAGATATGTATGGCAACACGATTACTTCATCTAAAACTGAAGCTGCAAATGATGCCAGAGAAAACTTCATTGAATCTATGCAAACAATCTTTGATCAACTTATCGAAGATTCCGCAAATATTCCTGTTGTTATTTATGTTCCGTCAGGCACGCGCTTAACCGTCTTCCCGAATGAAGATTTATGGTTAAGATCTGAAGAAGATGACATCCAAGAAGCTGAAGAAGTTTCAACTGAAGCACAAACACCGGATACGTCTTCTTGGGTTGACACGCGAAAGGAATCTAAAGAAGAAAAATCCGAAGAAGAAGAGGAAGAATCAGACGAAGAAACTAATGAGGACGAAAACTCTGAAGTTGATGATAGTAAATACTATAAACCATCTGACAAATATAATAATGAAGATGGCTCTTCTGACGAAGATTCAAATGAACCGATTTATACTGGGGACAGCGTTGAAAAACAACCTGTAGAGGAAAGAAAAGTAACACCTGTTCTACCAAAAACAGGCTCCTCTGACAGATTGTTTTAAAAAAGGATGATAAAGAATGGGAGAATTATCGATTGCAGATACCTATAGGGTTTTAGAATCGGCTCTACGCCCACTTTCCTATTGGTATAATCAAGATAATGTTGAGGAAGTTGCGGTTGATTCTCCCGGCGGTATTTGGTTACGCTTACGCGGGCGTCATGCACATCCATGGCACTACTATGAAGATCCAAAACTAACACGAGAATATTTAAATAATATCATGTATATTATTGCCAATTCTTATGATTATGCTTTTGACCCGACACAAGGGACACCAACTGTTTATGCAACGCTCCCAGGCGGACATCGTTTTACCGGAATTGCCGGCAGAAACGTTATGTATGATAACAACGATTTAACCGGCGGTATCGCTATGGCGATTCGTGTTTATAAAGAAGACGTTAATATTTCAATGAGCGATTTTGGTTTAAGTGTCGGCGAAAGATTACGTCCGCTGAACAGATTAAAACAAGTTGAAGACCCAGATGATCCTTTTGAAAGATTAATGCTTTCTATTAAACGCGGTGACCATGTTTTAATCTCCGGGGCAACGGCAACTGGTAAAACAACCTTTTTAAATAATTTAATTAAGGTCTTGGACCCACATAAACGTATTTTAACCATTGAAGATACACGCGAACTTATTGTGCCGCATAAAAATCGAGTTCATATTGTCTTACCAAGAACGGAACTTACAAATAATTTTGACTATAAAAAAGTGATTGACCTTGCCGTTCGCTTTACCCCTGATGCCATTATCGGTGGTGAAATTTCAACTTCCAACGCAGGTGCATTATGGGAATTAATGGGTTCAGGTCATGAAAACTGTTTTGCCACTATCCATGCCGAAAACCCGGATGCGGCTTATAAAGCTTTTATCGGACGTATTTTACACTCTTATCCGACAACAGATAGAGAAAAAACCTATCGTGAAATGAAAGAAAAATTAAGAGTCGTTCAAATCAACCGAGATGGAAATATCCGCGCGGTGACAGAAGTCACATAGCTTCTTTTTATATTCAGTATTGTTGTTTTCCCAAGAGATTTTATATTTTTTATAAAATCTCTTTTTTTATACATTTTTCTCTTGACTTATGTAAATATTGTATTATATGTATAATATATAACAACAATCAACATTTTAAGGAGGCTAAATGTTAACACTTGAAGAAAAAGCACAACGATACGATATTATTGAACGCGGCATTCAAAAAAAATTACAACGCATTCAAGATGATTTGATGATTGATTTTAGATGTCCGTTACACAAAATTCCCCCAAGGGAATTGGAACAATCAGTTGAAGAAGAAATAAAATATTACCTTGATGAACTTTTTTCAGGTCAAGGAGAGCCTTATTTTCTTTTTGACTGTATGATTAGCGAAAACGCGCCTGTTGGTCTTAGTTATGGAAATCCATATAAACGAAAAACAATTAATTAAATTTTTGTCTTTTAGAGTGAAGGGCTATTTCAATATCTTCTTTTGAAAGCTCTTCCAGTGATAAAAACCATGCACCGGATTTATTGCGAACATCATTAGCCAGACTATTGACTTCGTTGATATTATCCGGTGCTTTCGGAACAATATCATCCCCCGGTTGCCAATTGGCGGGAGTTGAGATATTTAATTTGTCTGAAAGTTGCAAACTGATTAAAACACGTTTAAGTTCATCAAAATTTCTTCCGGTTGAAAAAGGATAAAATAAAATTGCACGGATGATACCATTGGGATCAACAAAAAAAACACTTCGAACCGCCTTTACCTTTGATATATTTGGGTGAATCATCCCATACTTAGATGCAATTTCACCGGACAAATCAGCAATAAGCGGAAATTTAATTTTTGTATTCGTAATTCCATGAAAAGAAATTTCTGTTTCAATTTTATAAAGCCATTCTAAATGACTGGCTAACCCATCAACCGATAATCCGAGCAATTTTGTATTTAAGCGTTCAAATTCCTTCATCATTTCAGCAAAAAAAATAAATTCCGTTGTGCAGACAGCGCTAAAATCAGATGGATGCGAAAACAAAATAACCCAATACCCTTCAAAATCAACCGGAAAAGATATTTTTCCAAGAGTTGAGTCAGCTTCAAATGAAGGGGCTTTATCCCCTATTCCCAAGCAAGAAAAATTTTGATTTACCGCATCTTTATTTTCTGACATTTTTTGCTCCTTTTTTATTTTAAATAGAGCTAAAAAAAATATTCACAACCTCGACTTTTGTGCATAAAAAAACGGGGCTGAAAACGCCCCGTTTTTTTTTATTTTTAAGCCAATCCACTTAAAACAAAAGAGGTTAATCTTTTTGAAAAAGCAGCCGGATCTTTTAATGGTTCTCCTTCGGCAATCAATGTTTGATCAAATAATACTAAAATGGCATCATTTACTTTATCATTCATTTCTTTATTCTCTAACATCTCGGCAAGTTTATGAATCACCTCATGACGCGGATTAATTTCCAAAATCCTGTCACTGTTCATGGCAATTTGTTGCCCATGAGCTTTCATCAAACGTTCAAGATTTAAACTCATCATACCGGATGGTGTTATCAATGCAAACGGACTTTTTGTTAATCTATCCGTTACTTGAACATCTTTAACACTCTCTTTCAATGTTTCTTTAATACGATTAATCAAAAGTTTTTCTTTTTCTTTATCAATCGGTTGTTCATTTGGTTCATTTTCAAGCTTAATTTTTTCAAGATCGGAACCGGCATGCATAACAGAAATAATTTTTTTACCATTATGTTCCGTATATGTTTGAATCCAAAATTCATCAATCGGATCCGTTAACAATAATACATTAACACCTCGAGCTGCAAACCCTTCCAATTGCGGATTATTTTTAAGAGATTCAATATTCGTTCCCGTCAAATAATAAATATTTTCTTGCCCCTCTTTCATACCGGCAATATACTCATCAAAACTGATTAAATTTTCATCAGCTGTGTGATTAAAGCGGCATAAATCAGCAACCTCTTTTCTTTCGTCAATCGGTTCATAAAGCCCCTCTTTAAATACGATACCGAACGACTCCCAGAATTTTTTATAATCCTCTTTATCTTCAGCGCGTTTTTTAAGTTCATTTAAAATACGCTTTACAATCCCCTTTTTAATTTTTTGCATCACCGGTGTTTTTTGAAGCATTTCTCTGGACACATTAAGAGGTAAATCATTTGTATCAATCACACCGGTCATAAACCGCAAGAAAAACGGCATCAATTCCGGCAAATCATCCGAAATAAAAACGCGATTTACATAAAGTTGTAAATTTGATTTTCTGTCCGGTTGAAATAAATTAAACGGCGGTTTCGTCGGCACAAATAATAACGCCGTATAATCAATTGTCCCTTCAGCTTTATAATGCATTGTCATCCATGGTTCATCAAAAGCATGAGAAACAGATTGATAAAAATCTTTATATTGTTCAGTGGTAATTTCTGATTTTGGTCTTGTCCAAAGAGCACTTGCAGAGTTAATTGTTTCTTCTTTTGCGCCCTCCTTCAAAATAATGGGGATTGAAATATGATCTGAATATTGGCGCACCAAATGACGCAAACGAATGGGTTCTAAAAACTCTTCATCTTCTGATTTTAATGAAAGAATAATGCTTGTTCCAATCGGCAAAGAATCATCTTCCTCAATGGTAAATGATTCTGCCCCCGATGATACCCAAATATAACCTTTTTCATCCCCTGCTTTTTTTGTTTTTACAGTTACTTTATCTGCCACCATAAATGCCGAATAAAAACCAACACCAAATTGGCCGATTAAAGCCATGTCTTTTTGTTTATCACCCGTTAATGATTTTATAAATTCAGCCGAACCGGATCTTGCAATCGTTCCCAAATGATTGATTAAATCTTCTTTATTCATACCAATTCCATTATCGGTAATCGTTAAAGTTTTGTTTTGCTTATCCGGTGTTAAAATAATTTTAAATTCACTTGTTTTTGATGCAAGTTCAGGATGCAATAATAATGCATATCTCAATTTATCCGAAGCATCGGAAGCATTCGAAATTAATTCTCTTAAAAAAATCTCTTTATTTGAATATAACGAATGAATCACAATATCCAAAACTTTACTCACTTCGGCTTTAAACTCTATTTTTTCTTCAGTCATCATTTTATCCTTTCATCTTATGCATACATATATAAGCAGTTTTATTTAAAATTCAAGAACCTATCAAAAACTTATTTCTTCTTTTTTTCGTGCATACCACAAGTTATTTCTTTTTTCAATATCCTTGTTGACTTTTAATAAAAATTATGATATTTATAACAAAAAATTGAAGAAAATTGTGATAAGCGTTTGTTTTCTTTATTGTGGAAAACAATTTTTTTGACTTTAATAAACAATCGCTTATACATCCACTTTATTTTGAGGGAAGAAAAAATGACTGCTCATGTAATCGTATTCGCAAATGAAAAGGGCGGCACAGGGAAATCCACCCTTGCCATGCATATTATTGTTGCTTTGTTACGCCTTGGAAAAAAAGTTGTTTCTTTTGACTTAGATTATCCGCAAGGATCTCTTACTCACTATCTTGAAAACAGAGAACAATTTTTAAAAAACATGGGCACACCGATTCCAATGCCGGTTCATACACATTGGACAGATGAAATGGCAAAAATTTATACCATTCGCGGTCAAATCGAAAAAGCAAAAGAAACAGCTGATTTTGTTATTGTTGACACCCCAGGTAGCAGCAGTGATTATTCTCAAGAAGCTATGGTTTTGGCCGATACATTGATCACGCCGTTAAATGACAGCTTAATTGACCTTGATGTTTTGGCTCAAGTGGATACAGGGTCTTTGCGCATTAAAGGACCAAGCCATTTTTCACAAAAAGTTTGGTCAACACGTCAACAACGCATGATTGAGCGTAAACCACCGCTTCACTGGCTTATCGTTCGCAACCGTTTAACATATACGAAGAGCAAAAACTCTCAATTAATGACAACTCTTTTAAATGCTCTTTCAAGACGCATTCATTACACATTATCTGCCGGTGTTTCAGATCGTGTAATTTACAGAGAATTGTTCTTAAAAGGATTAACAATGATGGATTTGAAAGAAAACGGCTTAAATATGCATACATCTCCGTCTGCCTTAAGCGGTCGTCAAGAAATCATTAATGTTCTTCAAAATATTTTTCAAAGAGACTTGCAAACAGCCCCTGCAAATGATATAAATGTTTAATAACATTTTTTCATTTTGCAAGGAGACTAGATGGATATTAAATCAATCAAAACTTCGCCTTATGACGATCAAATTTGCGGCACAAGCGGGTTAAGAAAAAAGATTTCTGTTGTAAAGCAAGAAAATTATCTTGAAAATTTTGTTCAATCGATTTTTAACTCACTTGAGGGGTTTGAAGGAAAAACGCTTGTCATCGGTGGTGACGGGCGTTATTTCAACAATACGGCTATTCAAAAAATCATCAAAATTGCCATTGCAAATCAATTTGGGCGCTTAATTATCGGGCAAAACGGAATTTTATCCACACCGGCCGCTTCTCACCTGATTGTAAAAAGAAATGCTTTTGGTGGAATTATTCTATCAGCCAGTCATAATCCCGGAGGACCAAATGGCGATTTTGGTATTAAATTTGATACGGCTGACGGAGCCCCTGCTCCTCAAAATATTTCAGATAAAATAACCGAGCAAACCAAAGTTATTAACCATTATTGGATGGCAGATATTGGAGATATCAAACTTTCTGAAATCGGAGAACAAGTTATTGGTTCAACCATTATTGAAGTTGTTGATTCGGTCAGAGATTATGCCTCTTATATGCAAGAAATTTTTGATTTTGAAGCCATTTCAAACCTCTTCAAAAATGGGTTTAAAATGTCTTATGATGCATTAAATGCCGTTACTGGTCCTTATGCATCCTATATTTTTGAAACATTGCTGGGTGCAGAAGAAGGAACCGTTTTAAATAAAACACCTCTTCCTGATTTCGGCGGACTTCATCCGGAACCAAATTTAACATACGCGAAACATTTTGTTGAAAAAATGTATCAGGATGACGCCCCTGATTTTGGTGCGGCTTCTGATGGCGATGGGGACAGATACATGATTTTGGGCAAAAAGTTTTTCGTTGCCCCGTCTGACAGTTTAGCTATTATTGCTGAATATATGGAACAAATTCCTTTTTATAAAGGAAAATTTTATGGTGTTGCAAGATCCATGCCGACAGCCCCTGCCGTGGACAAAGTGATGATGGAAAAGCAATTGCCAGTTTTTGCAACACCAACAGGGTGGAAATTTTTCAGCTCTCTTTTAAATGCAAAAAAAATCTCTTTATGCGGTGAAGAAAGCTTTGGCACCGGCTCATTCCATTTATGCGAAAAAGATGGTATTTGGGCTGTTTTATTTTGGCTTAATATCATTGCGTTAACCGGAAAATCCGTTGAAGAATTAAACTATGACTTATGGCACAAATACGGCCGAGTCTTTACTTCAACACAAAGTTATGAAGGCCTTGAAGTTGAACCGACTCATAAAATGATGACAGCCCTTAAAGAAAATCTTGAAAGCTTAATCGGCGAAACATTTTATGGGCATAAAGTTATTGAAACGGGCATTTTTGATTATATTGACCCTGTAACAGGTGATACGGCCAATAATCAAGGTTACATTATTCAATTTGAAGATGGTCGCATTTTTTCGCGACTTTCCGGAACCGGAAGCAGTGGCGCAACACTTCGAATGTATTATTCATGCGAAACGAAAAATCAAGAAAAATTTAATTTGGAAGCGGTTGATGCTTTAAAAGATTTCATCGCTGCTGCCAATGAAATTATGCGCATTAAAGACTATACCGGAAAAGATGCGCCAACCGTGATAACATAAAAGAAAACATGTATTAAAAAGGCGGTCATTGACCGCCTTTTTTGTTGTAAAGAGACTCTTTGATATAAAAGAGTTTTTTTGTTAAAAAAAATAAAAACTTTTATATTTTTTTAATAAAATCAATATATTGATAAACAAAGATTTTTTATATCAACTTTTTTAGATTTGCCAAAAATTCATTTTTTTAGTTAAAATAAAAAAAACACACATTATCTTCCAAAATAAGCATCCACCGCACGAACCAAAGCTTGCCCCAATTTTTTGCGATAAGCTGCTTTTTGCATTTCGCGTTCTTCATGACGGTTAGACATATATCCCATTTCCAACAAAACAGATGGAATATTTGGCGATTTTAAAACAGCAAAACCGGCAAATCTATGGGCATTTGGCAACAACTGAACCGTTCGTTGCATTTCTTTAACGACCAAATCAGCATAAACTCTGGATTCTTTCATTGTGTCTTGTTTCGCTAAATCAATTAAGACAGAACTCACTTCTTGTTGATAATCATCTAAATCCATACCTAGCAAAATATCTGATTTGTTTTCTCGTTCAGCTAAAGCAGCCGCTTCTTTATCTGACGCTTTTTCAGAAATCGTATAAATTGAAAGACCTCTTGCTTTTGTGTTCCTTGCACTATCCGCATGAATGGAAATAAACAAATCAGCTTTTGCTTCATGCGCTTTTTTTACGCGCCCGCGAAGCGTTATAAAAATATCTCTATCCCGTGTCAAAACAACTTTATAACCGGCCCTTTCTAAAAGCGCTTTTGTTTCTTTTGCCATTTTAAGTGTTAAATCTTTTTCAAAATGACCATTTTTTGAAATGGCCCCAGGGTCTTGGCCACCATGCCCGGCATCTAACACAATAATTTTTTTGCTTTTACCAAACGGCAATAACCCACTTTTTGTTTTTAATGAAGGTGTTGCAGCTGTTTTTTGTTGAATCTTTGAAGCATCAGACAAAACCTTTGCCGATGCCGTAGATTTATATTCACCCGCTTTAACCGGATGACTTGGCTTTAAATCCAAAACAAAACGCCAAATGCCCTTATTATTTTCAGGAGGCAATGTAAAATGACTTTCCGTCACATTATTTCCTAAATCAATCACGATTCGGGAAACATCTTTTTGAGGCTTTCCAAATCTGACTTTTGAAACAACTTGGCCTGTTTTAAAAGTCTTTTTTGCAACGCTGGGTAAAACTTTGGATTTATCAATATCCAACACCAATCTTTTTGGATTTTCCAATGTGAAAATTTTTGGGTCAATTTTTTTTTCCGATTCGACAACAATTCGTCCTGTTCCATTAGAAAATGTGGAAAGTCGAACGTCAGAAATCGTGGTGGCAAAAGCATTTCCCACAACAAATAATATACTTAAAACAAAGAATAAAAACGTTTTAATTTTCATATCACCTTATTTTTTGTATAAAAAAACTTGCTTATTTTCTTTTATACCTATATAATGAAAAATGCAATCAAAAATGATTGCCCAAGAGTTATTTTTTAATCCGATGGGTTAGCAATGAGTGCTTTTACAACGTCAAATTATTTTCAGAATGCTTTTTATCTGATAGACATCGGATTATGTTTTGCCACAATGCCATTCTTTTTTAAACGGAATGAGCGTTATTTTAAATTGTCAAAGGAATTTATTTTATGTCAAAAAAGATGCTTATCGATGCAACGCATCCCGAGGAAACCCGCGTTGTTGTATCAGAAAACTCAAGAGTGGAGGAATTAGATGTCGACACCTCCACAAAAAAACAAATCAAAGGGAATATTTATTTAGCTAAAGTTGTTCGCGTTGAACCATCTTTACAAGCTGCTTTTGTTGATTACGGCGGCAATCGTCATGGTTTTTTGGCTTTTAGCGAAATTCACCCTGATTATTATCAAATCCCTGTTGCTGACAGAGAAGCTTTAAAAGCAATGCTTAAAAAAGCTGATGAGGATGAAATTGAAACAACCGAAGAAAATGAAAACACTTCTGATGTTGAAGTTGTTTCAGAAACCGAAAACGATGTTCGCACAAGAGTTTACCCTTCTTTTATCAAAAAATATAAAATTCAAGAGGTTATCAGACAAGGTCAAGTGATGCTTGTGCAGGTTGTCAAAGAAGAACGCGGTAACAAAGGGGCCGCGCTCACAACTTATCTTTCTTTAGCAGGTAGATTCAGTGTGTTGATGCCCAACAACGGTAAAGGCGGTGGAATTTCAAGAAAAATTACCAATGTTAAAGACAGAAAAGCTTTACGCACCATTATCGATAAATTTTCAATTCCCGAAGGAATGAGCGTTATCATTCGCACAGCCGGTCAAGGAAAAACAAAAACAGAAATCAAACGCGATTATGATTATCTGATTAAAACTTGGATGAAAATCCGTGAAGAAACCCTTGAATCTTTAGCCCCGAAACTTATTCATGAAGAAGGCGACATTGTTAAACGTTCTTTAAGGGATGTTTTCACACCGGATATTGAAGAAATTTGGGTAGAAGGCGAAGCCGTTTTCAAATCAGCAAAAGAATTTATGAAAATGTTAATGCCGGCTCAAGCAAAAAAAATCAAACAATATAAAGGGGCTGAACCGATTTTTGTTGCTCATCAAGTTGAACAACAGCTTGAAAGTATTCATAATAATATTGTTCAACTCAAATCCGGCGGATATTTGGTCATTGATCAAACAGAAGCATTGGTTGCCGTTGACGTAAACTCAGGAAGAGCCACCAAAGAACACGATATTGAGGAAACTGCCCTGCGAACAAATCTTGAAACTTGCGATGAACTCGCAAGACAACTGCGTTTGCGCGATATGGCCGGTCTTATTGTAATCGACTTTATTGATATGGAAGAAGCAAAAAACAATGCCGCCGTTGAACGTCGTTTAAAAGAAGCACTTAAGAAAGATCGTGCACGGATTCAAGTTGGAAAAATGTCTGGTTTCGGATTGGTTGAAATGTCCAGACAACGCTTACATTCAAGCTTTTTGGAAAGCAGTTATCAACCTTGTATGCATTGTGGCGGAAAAGGTGTTATCCGTTCGGTTGAATCTTGTGCTATGCATGCATTACACATTTTGGAAGAAGCAGCATTTAAAAATATCAGCAACAAACTTTTAATTTCACTTCCACAAAATGTGGCCACATATTTATTAAACATCAAACGTTCGCATTTAGTATCTTTAGAAACAAAATATAAAGTCAGCATTCAAATTATTCCTGACGAAACATTGTTGCGCTCTTCTGATTTCAAATTGGAAAGAATCAGAGAAGATGGAGAGCGTTTGCATGTTAACTTGAATGCACCTGCTCGCCACGAACAAAAAGAAAAAAGAAAACAAGATTTCTTGCGTATGCCTTTTGATAAAGATCATAAAAAACATGAAAAACCGCAAGCAATTGAACCGGATCAAAAAGAAGTCAAAGAAGCGGAAGCTCCAGAGCAACCGGAAATAAATCAAGAAAAAAAGAATAAAAATAAAAGACGCAGTGAATGGCGCAAACGCCGCAAAGAAAAACGTATGCTTGCCAGATTAAAACAAAGACAAGCCGCTGCTGAAGAATCAGAAAATAAACCAATAAATAGTGAAGAAAAATTCACCGTTGTTGAACAAAAAGATTTTTCTGAATTCAAAAAAGAAGACTTACCCAAAATCGAATCCGAACAAACAAACGTTCAAAACGATAAAAAAGAAGGGAAAAAATCTTCTGCAAAGGGCAAAAAGAAACCTTCTAAAAAAGAAGAAAATGTTTCTTTAAAATCGGATACCGGAACTGAACAAAAAGCAAAAACTGAACCTGTAACTGATGAAAAAGAAATCAAAAAAGAATTGCCAAAAGAAAAACCGGCAAAAACAAAACAGGTAAAAGAAAAACAAGGTCAAGACACCAAAAAGACGGATGAAAAGACACCTTCAAAAAGAAAGAGTGTCTCAAAAGAGGTTAAAGATGTTGCAGAAGCCTCAAAAAAACCTGTTCAAGAAACAAAAAAACCGGTTGAAACTCCCACCCCCTTAAATGAAACCGAGCCCGAATCTTCAGGTCCTCGTAAAAAAGGCTGGTGGAATAAATTGGTTAACTAAAATTTAAAATGGGGCGGATATTCTCCGCCTTATTTTTTTATTTGATTTTTCAAAAAAAATATGATAAATAAGCACCATCACGACCCTATCATCTAGTGGTTAGGATACAACCCTCTCAAGGTTGGTACACGGGTTCGAATCCCGTTAGGGTCGCCAAAATAAAAACGCCGAAAGGTGTTTTTTTTATTTTAAGCGGCATCAACAGATATGAATCATCCTCGTTCATCTTAAAATCACAAAAAAAAAGAACTTTTTTGTTTCAAATATGAAGAGCGAATCGACAAGGCGCAATGTAAACTTAAAAAAAGTTCCTATTTTAACATATTCTTACATCAAAATTTTTATTGCTATTTTATGAAATAAAAAAAATCATTTGACATATTTTATGTATCTGAATTATATTTGAAAAGGATACGGCAGGCTGTATCTAAAGGTGTGGTAACCTTTTACGAGACGTTCTGTGTAAAGACGAAACTTTGCACGCTTTCTGGTCATTAAAAATGGCTGGAAGGCGGCAAAATAAGCTTTCCTAGTCAATATGTCGCACTATTCTACTATAGTTACCAACTTCCAGTCGCCTTTCAAGGCGGCTTTTTTTGTTGTTAACTTTATTAAAGGATAAAAAAATGAAAAAAATTTTTATTGCATTGACAGTTTGTTTGACTTTAACATTTTTATCAGCTTGTGCAACCATTATGCGCGAAAACTCTCAAAATGTTTCCATTAGGTCTAATATTGATCAAGTTGATATCAAAGTTCTTAATAAAAATGGCGAAGTTGTTTTCAAGGGCAAAACTCCAACAACCATTAATTTAAAAACATCTGCAAACGGATATTTTAATCCGGAAAAATATACGGTTATTGCTTCAAAAAACGGATATAAAACCGAACAAAAAATTATTGATTGGCATGTGAGCGGTTGGTATTATGTCGGTAATTTAGTGGTTGGCGGATTGCTTGGTTATTTAATCATTGACCCAATAACCGGCGACATGTATTACCTTGATGAAAGTGCATATATCAATATGTCACAAGAACATTAAAAATTAAAATCAAGAAAAATAAAAGCACTTTTTAAGTGCTTTTATTTTTAAGATATTTGTTATATCTGATTTGTTTGATGAATATTGATTTTACGATAAAAATAAACCGCAATCGGAACCCCTAATAACATGCCCCACAATCCCAAAAAGCTATGAGCAATATAAAGAATAATTAATGTCATGACAGGGTTGATATGCATCACGGAAGAAACAATTCTCGGATTTAAAACATAAGCTTCCAATAAATGGATAAGAATAATCATCCCCAGCGCCCATAAACCTAAAGCCATTCCTCCGGTATTAACAGCCATTAAAACAATGGGGACAGAAGAAATAATCATACCCAAAACCGGAATTAATCCGCAAATAAACACAATTGTGCATAAAAGCGCAATTGCTTTAATTCCAAGGAAATAAAGCCCTATGGCGGTTAAACAAGTGTTAATTGCAGAAATAATTAATTGGGCTCTAAAATTTTCACCCACAACTTTAGCAAATAATACAACACTTCCGGAAATCTCTTTATATGTCTCCGCCAATTTGGTATCACGAAGGCGTCTAATTCCTAAAGATAAAGTCGGTAAATCTAAAAGAATCAAAAAACTAAACAACATGGCCAAAAAGAACCATCCTATATAATGAATCCCCGTATTTAATAAACTCCAGGCCCATGTCAAGGCATCAGCCGGAGAAATATTTACAGAGAATTGATCAACAATCCTGGCAATGATTTCATTTCCTTGGGCTTGCGTATTAATCCATTTTTTTAAAAAAGAAATTGTGTCCGGTAATTGCGCGGTAAAATTAAGCGTTTCACTTACAAGCTTACTTGGCACAACCGCAATAAACAAAATTTCGCAAAGCAAAAAAAACAAATAGAGAGATATAACTATCATTCTTCTGTTCCAATGATATTTTCTTCGAATTTTATGACCGATACTTGCAAAAATAAAACACATGATAAATGTCATAAAAACAAGACCGAACATACTTCTAAATAAATAAAGTGTACTTAAAAAAACAGCCCAAATAAAATATACTCTGTTCACTTTAATAAATTCGGAAATACTAAACATAAACAATACCCTTTTCTGATGATGTTATATCAAATTCTCTTCTCAATATGCCTGTATTTCTTTAAAAATGTCAAGATTTTTTCTTTTATTTAATGCATTCCGTTTGTTTTAATAAAAAACATCTTGACATCTTTTTATCTTTATGTTAATAACAAATTATTAATAACAATTTAAAGGAGAAAAAATGAAAATCGGATTTCAAGGTGATTTATTTTCAAATTCTGAAGAAGCTGCATTTAAATTTTCAAAAATTCATAAAATAAAAACACCTTGTTTCATTCCTTTAATTTCATCAAGAAAGGTTGTAACCGCGCTTTTAAACAAGGAAATTGATTATGGCGTTTTGGCTCTTGAAAACAAAATTGCGGGACCGGTTCAAGAAACTTTAAATGCTTTGAGTAATAAAATAAAAATGATAGATACACTTACGCTTCCAATTCATCATTCATTATTTATAAAAAACAAAGACTCTAAAATCGATTCTATTACTTCTCATATTCAAGCATTAAAACAAACTGTTAAATACAGAAAAGAAAAATTTCCTGATATTAAAGAATTAGAAGCAGAAGATACTGCTTTAGCAGCAAAAAAGTTATCCACAGGTCAATATCCCGAAAATTATGCTGTTATTTGCAGAAAAAATGCCGGCGAATTTTATCACCTTTATTTAATTGATGAAAATATTGAAGATGATAAAACAAATGAAACACTTTTTGGCCTTTTTCAACTAAATGAATGACAAAATATGTGTATTATGATGTACTTTTAAAACAAAAACAATTTATGGAGGAAAATTATGCAAATTGTTCACACTCATACCGGAAAAATTTATGTTGACACCGAACATCGTTTAGAATTTTTAACAGTTGGCGATTATGGTAAAGAAAACAATATTAAAGCCGATTTTTTAGGGTTACATACCGAAATTAACGGCGTTAAACATAAAGAAGTTGATTTAACAAAAAAATGGGTCGCAACAATCAGCACTCAAAAAGGGTGCCCGATGAAATGTCAATTCTGTGACTGTCCAAAATTCGGATTTTTCGGAAATGCATCTGTTGAAGAACTCTCTTTTGAGATTGAAACCATTTTAAAAAATGAAACAATAAAAAACACAGACAGATTTAATGTTCATTTTGCCAGAATGGGTGAACCGACATTCAATGAAAATGTTTTGGAATTTGCAAAAAATCATTTACGCGATATAACAAAAAAATATATCACAGCCAAAACAATTCATCCGGTTGTTTCCACTATGCTTCCAAAGAAAAATAAAAAATTAAAACAATTTATATTAGATTGGTGCAATATCAAAAATATTGATTATAACGGAGAAGCCGGACTTCAATTTTCAATTAATTCAACCGATAACGCTCAACGTGAGGCTCAGTTTAATTCCAACAGTTTAAGCTTAGAAGAAATTTCTGCTTTAGCCAAAGAATTACCTCAGCCTGTCGGCAGAAAATATACACTTAATTTTGCCGTTACAAAAGATACTATTTTGGATGCTGACCGATTAACAGAACTTTTTGATCCCAAAATGTTTATCGTTAAGATCACGCCTATTCATGAAACAAATTCAGCCATTCAAAATGGATTTGATGTGACAACAAGCTATGATGATTATGACGTATACCGCGAATTTGAACAACCGCTTGTCAAAAAAGGATGGGATGTGATTGTTTTTGTCCCCAGTCATGAGGAAGATAGCGATCGTATTACATGCGGAAATGCCTTAATTGCTTCAGCATAAAATCTTTTTTAACCGGATAATGAATTTTTAGGGTATAATATAGTATGTAAAGCTTTTTTTAAGTTTTACATACTTTTTGTTTCTAAACTTACAATGTTTAGGTTTTTTTATGCATATTATGAATGGAGATGGATATGAATTATGCATATATTCGTGTTAGCACAGATAAGCAAACTCACAAAAATCAAGAATTTGAACTTATTGAATTCGCAAAAAAAGAAAATATTTTAATTTCCGGTTGGATAAGCGAAACAGTCAGCGGAACAAAAGATGTTGAATTTCGAAAACTTGGTAAATATATCAAAAAATTAAAAGCAGGTGATATTTTAATTTGCACTGAAATTTCAAGATTAGGTCGAAATCTTTTTCAAGTTATGACTATTTTAAATTATTGTATGCAGCGCAATATTAAAGTTTGGACTGTTAAAGATGATTACCGTTTAGGATCCGACATCCAAAGTAAAGTTTTAGCATTCGCTTTTTCCCTTTCTGCTGAAATTGAAAGAAATTTAATCAGTCAAAGAACAAAAGAAGCTTTGGCAAGATTAAAATCAACAGGGAAACGACTTGGTCGCACCCCCGGTTCAAAAAATAAAAAACATATTCTCGACGGAAAAGAAAGAGAGATTATCTTGCTTTACAAACAAGGCCTTGCCAAAACAAAAATTGCTCAAAGATTAGGCGTTAGTTCTAAAACAATATATAACTATTTAAAAAACGCAGGCTATTAAAAACTTTAAACGGCACTTTTTCTAAGTGCCGTTTCTTTTATTTTTTTTCAATTATTTGAACTCTACCTGATTTACAAACACCATTTAAAATTTCATAACCGATTGTTCCAGCATCAGCACCCATATCATCAGCAGTGTAATGATTGTTTAAAACATCAACAAACATTCCTTCTTTTAGTCCTTTTACATCCGTTACATCACACATCAAGTTATCCATCGATAATCGACCGATAAGCCTTATTTCCTGATCTAAAAAAAACACTCTTCCCCGACCCATTAATGAGCGAGGTAGTCCATCCGCATAACCAATAGAAACGATTGCTATTTTCATTTCTTTTTTGGTTTTATAAGAAGCTCCATAACCGATATATTCTCCATCTGAAACATTAGCAATTTGAAGAACGGGTGCTTTTAAATGAACAACAGCTTTCATCTTATTTTGTCTGTCCGGCGCCGTATTTAACCCATACATTGCAGCGCCTAATCGCACCATATCTTTTTGAAAATTTTCCCCTAAAAAAACACCATCGGATGCAGATAATGTTGACTTTAAATTCGGTAGCATTTTTTTCATTTCATCAAACTCTTTAATTTGATGCCGATTCATAAAATGATATGGTTCGTCAGCACAGGCCAAATGGGATAAAAGATAGGAAAATTCTTTTTTTTCATCTTCTGTTAGTGCCATAACGTCTTTTTTTCTAAATCCCAAACGATTTAAACCTGTTTCAATATTTAAAACGGGTTTTATTCCGTCAATTTTATTTTTCATCCAAAATTTAAACATCGCCGGTGTAGAAATAACCGGTATTAATTTGTTATCTTGGAATAATTTTACCGAATCGTCTCCAATTCCTTGTAAAACATAAATATTCGCCTGAGGAGCAACAGATCGAACTCGTTCTCCTTCCACAGCTAAAGCAACAAAAAAATCATTACATCCGACTTCTCTAAGCGCCGGCACAACACGTTCAATCCCCAACCCATAGGCATTATTCTTAACAACGGCCGCACAAATACTATTAGGTGCCGTCTGTTTTAAAAACAAATAATTTTCTTTTAAGGCATTTAAGTCGATTAACAAAACAGATTGAGAATAAATCATCTTTTTTTACCTCGTTTTTCTTTTTCCATACGTCTTTTATTTTCTCTTAAAACTTTTTTCATATCAACCGGTCGTGATAAATGTTGATTTTTTTCTCTTCTTGGAAAATGAGTTTTAACCATACGCTCCGGCGGAACTAAAAACCAATTATCGTTCAATGTTCTATTTTTGCTTACATCAACATCTCCACGGCGCCGTTTTCGAATTTCTTTTCTATGTTTGGCCAAAGAATCAACATTATCAAAAGCCGTATAATCACCGCTCACGCCCCAAGTTGCATCAACAAAATACCATTTTTTGTTAATTTTAACAGCATTCCATGCATGACCAGAATCATCTAAATCATCCATTGTTAAATTATTGCCAGCATATCCGGAGATATATTCGACTTCCAATCCGGCAGATTTTGCCATCCGTTCATATAAATCAGCAATATCCCCACAAACACCCACTCTTGTTTTAAAAGCATCACCTGTGCGCATTTTTCTTTTTGTATAACGGGCTCCTTTCTTTTTTTCACTGATAACATCATACTTAAACATATCATACTCAATATGATATCCGATCCAAGCAAAAATTGCTCGTGCTTTTAGCTCATCATTCTTTTTATATGGTTCAATAAGATATTTAACCAAGTCCTCTAATCTTTTTTCATAACGCTCAGGAACGTTTTTTGCCCTTAAATCAACTTCAGCGTAATTTGCAAATGAAGCAAAAGGTGTTAACAATACAAATAATAAAAAAGTTATAATTTTAAACATAATAAAAACTCCTTTATATTTTAAGATATAAAAAACCTTTGCTTTTCACAACAAAAAAATGCCCTTTAAAAGGGCATTTTTCATCAAGAGAGAATTTTTAAGCGGCTTTGATTTCGCATGAACAACAGGCTTTTTCTTCAATAAACCATTGTCTTTCTTCAAATTCTGATTTTTTACCTTTATTAAAATGACTGTATGGACGGAAATAACCCATAACTCTTGTCCAACATTCAACAGATTGACGTTCATTTTCATTTGCTTTCAAGATTTCTGCATCTGTCATTTTTTCTTCCTTTCTATTTTTGGGTTTTTAAACTTTTTTAGTCCGTTGGACCTATCTTATAATTATTCATACAAAGACTAAACTTTGATTGTCAATAGCTTTTTTCTATTTTTTATATCTTATTGAAATATAATAATTTTTATATTTTTTATTCTACACACAAAAGGTGTTTATTTAGACTAAAAAAGAGACCAAAAAATGACTTTTTTTCAAAAAGTCTTGATTTTAAAAAGCGATAGACAATTTCATCAATTCGAACGCTTCCGAATCGAAAAAAAAGAATCGCGATTCGTAAAATATGATATTTTTGTTGCATATTTTGTTATGATTGTCTAAAGTAGATATCAGCAGGAGGGTCCTGCAATAAGATTGGTAACAATCAAACTTTTATAAAAGGAGTTAATTATGTTTAAAAAAGCATTTTTGTTATTAGGTGTTATGAGCCTTGCAACATCTGCAGGCGCTGTTGAATTAACAAACCCATTCTATGTTCCGCAAGAAGGAGGATGGGCTTCAACAACATCTTATGATTATTCAACCGTAACAGTAAAAAATGATTATGCCGGTACTCGCGCAAAAGGTTATGCTCACACAGCCACACAAACACTTGAATATGGTTTGTCGGATGTTTGGTCATTGGGCGTTACCGTTTCTAACTCATGGTTGAAAGGCACATATTCTGATTACGTTGATTTATATTCAACAACAGATAGCGATGACAAAAATATTAATTTTGAAATCACATCAAAATACAACCTTGTTTCAGATGGCGCTTTAAAAGTTCAATCTATTTTGGCTTATGGTCAAAAAGAAGATTATGCTGAATTAGGTGCTTATAAATATGCTAAAGTCGGCGCCAAAATCGGTTATAAAATGGGATATTGGACACCATATTTATCAGGTACAGCCGAAATTCCTGTTTGGCAAAGCGATCGCGATGACAATGAAATTAAATACACAGGAACAGCCGGTTTATACACATACTGCCCGAAAATGAAAGTTTCTGTTGATCATCAATTAAGCGTTGATTATGACGAATGGAATGAAACCCGTCTTTATACATACGGCATTGAAGCAGCTTACCATGTCACAAAGAATGTTGCAGTTAGCGCATACGGTGCCTATATCATTGATGGTGAAGAACACAAAAAAGACATTCACGGCAATCAAATCGGTTTAAGATTACGCCTTGGTTTCTAATTAAGAACAAGTGTTCAAACGAAAACGCCTTCTTTTTTAAGAAGGCGTTTTTTGTTATTGGCTAAAAGATAAAAATACTTTTTATAAAAAACTTTATTTTTTATTGAAGAACGGGCAAATCTTTTAAAATATATCCCCTACCCCAAACAGTTTGAATATATTCTTCTTCCGGGGATATTTTTTCAATCTTACGGCGAATTTTACACAAGAAAACATCTATGATTTTGCCTTCCGGTTCATCCATTCCTCCGTAAAGATGATTTAAAAATTGTTCTTTATTAATTGTTGCCCCTTTTCTTAAAGCAAGCAACTCAAAAAGAGCATATTCTTTACTTGTTAAATGAAGCGTTTTTCCCATTATGGTTACAATTTTTGAATTTAAATTCACTTCCATATCGCCGGTTCGAATAACATTTTCGCAATAGCCTTTAGAACGGCGGACAAGTGCATTAATTCTTGCAATCAATTCTCTGGTATCAAAAGGTTTTGTCAAATAATCATCACAACCAAAAGCTAAAGCATTCACTTTTTTATCAATTGCCGCCATTCCGGATAATACCAATACCGGTGTTGAAATTTGCATACCGCGAAGTTTCCGAATAGCTTCACATCCATCCATATCCGGCAACCCTAAATCTAAAATGATTAAATCATATTCATAATGTTTTGCATCTTCAAGGCCATCTTCCGCTTTGAAAGAACAATCCACAACAATATTTTCTCTTTTTAAAATCAATGAGATATTTTGACTAACCGTTTTGTCGTCTTCGATAAGTAAAATACGCATATCGCCCCTTTTTTAGATAGACTTTATTAACCTTTCTTAACAATAAGTTAATTTTATTTTTTATGCAAGAAGAAGTTTATGAAAAAACGAAGTTTTTTTCATAAAAAAATACTCTGTGCCTTTTTTTAAAACACAGAGTATTAAAAATACAAAATGAATTTTTTAATTTTTTATAACATCAAATGAAATATTTGAATCGCCCAACTCTTCTTGTTTAAATAAAGAGTCAGTGGATTCTTTAATTTCAACGGCCAAAACTTGATCCTTAATATAAGCTTCATGTTCGGCGATCGCTTCTTTGACCAACGAAGAATCAGTTGTATAAGTTAATTGAATACGATCTGAAACATCAAACCCTTTTTCTTTTCTTAAAGATTGAATCATACGGACAAAATCTCTGGCAATTCCTTCTTTTTCAAGTTCCGGAATAATTTGTGTGTCTAATTGAATAACAGCGGTATTATCCGGTAAAGCTTGACCTTGCAATCCTTCTTTTAAAACAAGACGTAATTCATATTCTTCTTGAGTTAAAATTTGACCTGCAATTGACAAAGTTCCGTCCTCATTTTGTTTCCAATTATTTCCTTTGGATTCAGCCATAATATCCTTCATAAAACGACCTAATCTTTTTCCGATAAGCGGTGTTTTCAAATAAAGGAATGTATCAGCCACTTCATTAATATCTGTTTTGAAAACAATATCTTTAACGTTGACTTCTTCTTTTAAAACTTCTGCAAATTCATAAAGCTTTTCAACACTTGTACCGGCAATCGTCATTGAACGCAATGGCAAACGATTGCGCAAACGATGTTCTTCACGAATAGCCTTTGCTGTTGAAGAAATTGTTCTCACTAAATCCATTTTTTCCATCAATTCAACGTCTTGAGTTAAAGCGCTGACATCCGGATATGATCTTAAGTGAACGGATTCTTTTTCCGTTAATGAACGATACACATATTCACACATCATTGGCATTAACGGAGCCATCACTTTTGCAATTGTGATTAAAACAGTGTATAAAACATTAAAGGCTGTTAAATCAGTTCCATCCCAAAAACGAGTGCGTGAACGACGAATATACCAATTGTTTAAAATATCCAAAAATTCAGCACAATCAGCACAGGCTTGGTTAATATCATATTCTTCCATTGACTTTTTAACATCTTGTGCCAAAACTTTTACTTTGGATAAAATATATCTGTCTAACACATCATCTGAACCAACAGTTTTAGTTGCTTTAATTCCCTCAGCATTGGCATATAAACAGAAGAAATAAAAAGCATTCCAAAGTGGCATTAATGCTTTACGAGCAGCTTTTGAAACTTCTTTCCCTTCTTGGTCAATCATCACGTTACCACCTTTAATAACCGGTGAAGAAACAAGGAACCAACGAAGAGCATCGGAACCCATTGAATCTAAAACAACATAAGGATCCGGATAGTTCTTTAATTTTTTAGAAAGCTTCACGCCACCTTCGGCCATAATCAACCCTGTGCATAAACAATTTTTATACGCCGGTTTATGATGAAGGGCTGTTCCTAAAACATGAAGTGTATAGAACCAACCGCGTGTTTGGTCAATGGCTTCCACAATAAAATCCGCCGGAAAATGTTCTTCAAACCATTTTTTATTTTCAAATGGATAGTGCAATTGTCCTTCCGGCATTGATCCTGATTCAAACCAACAATCAAAAACATCCGTTACACGACGCATCATCGTTTTTCCTGAAGGATCATCCGGATTTTGGTAAACCACATCATCAATAATCGGTCGATGCAAATCTTTAACTTCGATTCCTGTTTTTTCCTTAATTTCTTCAATTGATCCAAAAACATCAATACGGGGGAATTGAGGATTATCGGATTTCCAAACAGGAATCGGTGTTCCCCAAAAACGATTTCTTGAAATTGACCAATCTCTTGCACCTTCAAGCCATTTTCCGAAACGACCGTTTTTAAGGTGATCCGGCGTCCATGTGATTTGTTCATTTAAAGCAACCATTTCATCTCTGAAATCAGAAACTTTTACAAACCAACCACTCATTGCTTTATAAATAAGCGGCGTATCTGTTCTCCAGCAATATGGATAACTATGTGTAATTTGTTCTTTTTTAACCAAAAGACGATTTTCTTTTAACCAAGTCATGATGTCTTCGTTTGTATCAAAAACTTGTCTGGATTGATAATCTGGGACTTCTGAAGTAAAGCACCCGGCTTCATCCACCGGACAAACAACCGGAAATTCCGGATTAAGTGAACGACATACATCAAAGTCATCTTGACCAAAACCAGGAGCAATATGAACAATACCCGTTCCGTCTTCAACAGAAACAAATTCGCCCTTTAAAACTTTAAAGCAACCCTTTTCTTTCAAATCTTTAAAATAAGGGAACATTGGCGTATAGGAAAGCCCAACCAATTCTGAACCCTTCATTGTTCCAACACGTTCAGCATGTTGTAATTGTTGCTTATATCTTCCAAGCAAAGCTTCGGCTAAAATATATTTTTCATCACCTTCTTGCATAACGGCATACTCAATATCTTCACCAACCGCTAACATTAAGTTTGAAGGAAGTGTCCACGGTGTTGTTGTCCAAACAAGAATATTCATGTCATTTTCAAGTTTAAACAAAACTGTAATCGCCGTATCTGTTTTATCACGATAGCCCAAGTTCACTTCAAAATTTGAAACCGGTGTTTGAGCACACCAAGAATATGGTTGAACACGATAATCTTCATAAACCAATCCTTTATCATATAATTGTTTAAAGTTACAGATAATGGATTCCATAAAAGAAAGATCCATCGTTTTATAATCATTATCAAAATCAACCCAACGACCGATACGGCGGAACATATCTGTCCAAATCGTTGAATATTTTAAAACGTTTGTGCGACAAAAATCATTAAATTTTTGAATACCGAATTCTTCAATGGCTTTATGACCGGAAACACCCAACTCTTTTTCCGCGGCCATTTCTGCCGGAAGACCATGACAGTCCCACCCTAAACGACGTTCAACACGCTTACCGTTCATTGTTTGGAAACGGGCAATTGTATCTTTAACATAGGAAATCATAATATGCCCATAGTGGGGTAATCCGTTTGCAAACGGAGGTCCATCATAAAAAACAAATTCTTCGGCTTCTTTTCGAATATCAATCGACTTTTGGAATGTTTTTTCTTTTTCCCAATAAGCAATTATTTCTTTTTCCATTTCGGGAAAACTGATACGCGAATTTAACTGTGGATAATATTTTTGTTGTGACATATTTCTTTTCCTTACTTTATAACAAAATGTTTCCTATGTTTATCGGAGGTAGAGTATGCCAAAAAAAGTTAAAAAAATCAAGCAAAAATATTTTATTTCAAAGATATTTTACAAAGTTTCAGACAAAAACCTCAATGAAAAAACATCTCCGGCATGATAGATATCTGCTTTTAATTTATTTTCAATCATCCAATTCGATAGCCAAACCCATAATGCATTATCAATATTTAAATTTGTTGAACGATTTAACAGATGAAATTTTTTTTCATCAGAAATAGTTATATTTCCCATACAAACAAACCCTTCATCACTGATTTGTAAAGACCCTCCGTCAATCAAAATTGAGGCCGCCAACAAAACAAACATCAAATGAAGTTTTTTTGAAATATCCCCTTCAAGAGCAATCGGACTTGAAAGTGTTTTTAAATAATTATCAGCTAATTCAAAATCAATTTTTGTTTCAATACCTAAAAGAGCTCTAAAAAATTTTAATCTTGAAATCAAAGTAAATGTTGTTTTCTTCAACAACATTCCCCCTTCTTTTACAAATGAGTCATCCATTAAAATCAAGTCAGCCATATTATCCAATGCACCAACAGCACCAGCTAAATCATGACTCATTTTTGTAACAAGAATTTCTTCAAGCTTCATTGTTCATATTTTCTCCCTCTATAATTTTTTTAATTTCTTTTCCAATAGCTCCACCGGAACGAATAATATAAACGCCACACTTTTCAAGCGCTTTTTCTTTTAAAGAAATTTCATCATCTTTTGAAAAACGACCTGGAATATAAAGTGCAATTTTTTTTGAATGTTTTTTCTTTTTTAAATAATGCGCCAATTCATATTCAAAATCACCGGATGCCTTTCCGATAATTAAAATGGCTTTTGTTTTACTATCTTTTAAAAATGCCTCAATAATCGGAATAAACCCCGTTCCAAGAATTGCAGCAGACCCAATAGCTGCACATGAGGAAACTCCTAAATCATATTTGGCTAATTGTTGCACGGTTTCGTATGTTAACGAGCTTGATCTTGAAACAATTCCGATATTACCTTTATGAAACAAATGTGCTGGCACCGTTCCTGCAACCGATTGCCCCGGCGTTACAAGACCCGGCGCTGAAGGACCAATCAGTTCCACTTTATATTTGAGAGCTAATTGTTTCATTTCCAACACATCTTTATAAGGCACATGATTTGTCGGACATATAATTAAAGGAATTCTAGCCTTTGCCGCCTCCTCAACATCTTGAAGTGCCCGTTGCGGACTTGAAAAGATAACACTGATTTGCGGTTTTGTTTTTTTTACGGCATCTCTTACCGTTTGAAAAACAGGCACATTTTGAAACATTGTAACCGATTTATCTTTACTGACACCGGCAACAACATTTGAACCATAAAAAATTGCTTTTTCAACATGGGTTGCTCCGGAACTTGCTGTAATTCCTTGATACAAAATCGGCGTTTTTTTGTTAGGAAATTTAATCGTCATAACAAATCCTCCACCTGTTTAATAATCGTTTTAACAGCCTCATCAAATTCCTTCATCACAATGAGAGGTAAACGCGAATCAAAAAGAAGCCTTGACCCAACCAAAGCATTCGTTCCATCCATACGAACAACTAAAGGCATACCAACCGATATTTCCTGAGAAGCGGAAATTAATCCGTCCGCAATCACATCACAACGGGTTATTCCACCAAAGATATTCACAAAAATACCCTCAACATTCGGCTCGCTTAAAGCTAATTTCAAGGCCTGAAAAACCGATTCTTTTGTCGGTTCGGTTCCAACATCCAACAAACAAGCCGGTCGCCCGCCGTGCTCCACAATCATATCAATTGTGGCCGCCCCTAAACCCGACCCATTAACCAAACAAGCGATATTCCCGTCAAACGGTAAATATCTGAAATTATAAAGACGCGCCCTTTCTTGAGATTCCTCACCTTTCGGCGTTTCTCTTAATTTAGAAATTTCAGGATGCAAAAACAAGGCTTCATCATCAAATTGGATTTGGCTATCAAGCACAATCCACTTTCCCTCTTTGGTTAAAACCAACGGATCAAATTCCATAAAAACAACATTGTATTTCATAAAAAAGGAATACATATTTTTCAAAATCGGCAATAAAGCAGCACTTTGCATCCCCTGAAATTCAAAAATTTTTAATAGTCGGCACCAAAACAAAACCGTTGGCTTTTTCAAAGGAATTTCACATTCCATATTCTTCTTTTTTTTGCAAAAAAATGAAAAAATCATCTTTTGTTTTTGCGTGTCAACCCTCATTGAAAATGATAATCTTTTTTCAATTTGACATAATTCTTCAATATAAATTCGTTGAACCGGATATTCTCGATTAGATATGGTAACAACTTTTGTTTGAAATAACTTGGTTGCCAACTTTTCAACTTCTTCTATTGAATGAGCATCCAAATTTCCTTTAACGGAGGGAATATATTTTAAAATTTTTTCGCCTTGCGGAATTTGAACATGCAATCGATAACTTTGAGCATTCATATCTGATGCGATTTGAACGGCCTCTTCAACCGTATAGGCTACCCCCCCTTTTAAAACGGGGATTTTATTATCTCGGAGTAACCTTTTATTTTGATATTCGCAAAGTTCCATTTTGACACCCCTTCTTTATTCGTCAGTCTTTATATCTTCCCATAAAAAAGCATTAAAGTCCAGTTATTTTTAATTATTTCGTTGACAGATAAACTTTTTTCAGCTAAGATATATATTATGGAATTTGGCCACATCTGTTTATGCCAATTCGAGTTATCCTTAATTTTTATTTTCCCATTTTTTATATAAGGTTCACATGCAACTTAATGATTTAAAGAAGAAAACTCCTGCCGAGTTATTGCTCTATGCAGAAGAATTAGAAGTTGAAAACGCTTCATCCTTAAGAACTCAAGACTTAATGTATGCCATTTTAAAAAAGCTTTCTGAATCCGAAGCGTCTTTAATAGGCGAAGGGGTTTTAGAGGTCATGGCAGATGGTTTTGGTTTTTTACGTTCCGCCGAAGCCAATTATTTGGCCGGTCCTGATGATATCTATGTGGCACCACACCATATCAAAAAATGGGGATTAAGAACCGGCGACACAATTATCGGCGAAATTATTGCTCCTAAAAATGGTGAAAAATATTTTTCACTTACAAAAATTAATACCGTTAACTATCAAGAACCGGAAGAATTGCGCTATCGCGTTAATTTTGACGACTTAACTCCACTTTATCCAAATCAACCGATTGTTATGGAATATGGCAATGGCGATCCGAAAGCTTCTAAAGATTTAACGCCAAGAATTATCGACCTTGTTTGTCCACAAGGTAAAGGACAACGGTGTTTGATTGTTGCTCCTCCAAGAACAGGGAAAACAGTGATGTTAAAAAACATTGCCCACTCCATTGAAAAAAATCATCCGGAAGCTCATTTAATTGTTTTGCTTATTGATGAAAGACCAGAAGAAGTGACGGATATGATTCGCTCAATCAAAGGAGAAGTTATCAGCTCAACTTTTGACGAACCTGCCGTTCGCCATGTTCAAGTTGCCGAAATGGTTATTGAAAAAGCAAAACGATTGGTTGAACATAAAAAAGATGTTATTATTTTACTTGATTCGATTACGCGCTTATCCCGCGCTTATAATACCGTCATTCCAAGTTCAGGAAAGGTTTTAACCGGTGGGGTTGATGCAAATGCGCTTCAAAAACCAAAACGCTTCTTTGGTGCTGCCAGAAATGTTGAAGAAGGAGGTTCTCTCACTATTTTCGGAACAGCATTAATTGAAACAGGCTCCAGAATGGATGAAGTTATTTTTGAAGAATTTAAAGGAACAGGTAATTCCGAAATTATTTTGGATCGAAAAGTTTCTGATAAACGCATTTTCCCGGCTATTGATATCATCAAATCCGGAACAAGAAACGAAGATTTGCTTGTTGATAAAAATAAACTTCCGAAAGTTTGGATTTTGCGCCGAATTTTAATGCCAATGGGTGTTACAGATTCCATGGAATTTTTAATGGATAAATTAAAACAAACAAAAACAAACGACGAATTTTTTGAAAGTATGAATCAATAAAAAGATAAATTTGTTGCTTTTTTTAAGAAAATATCGTATAAGAAGAGCAACATTTATGCACTTGTAGCTCAGCTGGATAGAGTATTGCCCTCCGAAGGCAAGGGTCGTGAGTTCGAATCTCGCCAAGTGCGCCAAAAACCACCTTTGAGGGTGGTTTTTTTATACTTGGCGGGAGAAGAACTCGCGAAGTGAGTTCGGGGCAAGGGCTTTTATGCCCGAGCCAATGTCGAATGAAATGAGACAGCCCTTTATGGGTGAGCGTTAGCGAATAATCGAGACAAGTGCGCCAAAAACCACCTTTAGGGGTGGTTTTTTTATACTTGGCGAGAGAAGAACTCGCAAAGTGAGTTCGGGGCAAGGGCTTTTATGCCCGAGCCAATGTCGAATGAAATGAGACAGCCCTTTATGGGTGAGCGATAGCGAATAATCGAGACAAGTGCGCCAACTAATCAAAAGGGAAAGAACACAAATAGTGCTCAAAAAAACAAAAAATATAACTATTTGTAATATTTTTTTACAAAAAGCAAAAAAAACACTTGCATTTTATACCAAAATGGAATATAAATACGATTACCAATGAAAAATTGGGCTGTCGCCAAGTGGTAAGGCAACGGTTTTTGATACCGTCATTCGTTGGTTCGAATCCAGCCAGCCCAGCCAATAAAAAAACCTCCCTTGCGGAGGTTTTTTTGTTGGCTAAGTTGAGGGGATTTGAGCAACGAATGGCATGAAGTTGGTTCGGTGAGCCGAAAGCGAACGACGCCGTTAGGCGGTCCCGAGTTTACGAGGGATAAATTGCTTTGCAATTTACAATCCAGCCAGCCCGCCAAAACAGATAAGTCGCTAGAAATAGCGACTTTTTTATTATTTTACAAGCACTTATATTGGTCCGTGTACAGCGTTTTTTAAAATACCTCTTTTTCAGCCCTACACGGACTCAAAATTAAAAAAAGCCTTATTTTACAATACTTCTGTCTTGGGATGTCAAAAATTCCTCCTAGAGATAGTAGGGGGTGATTAAGCTAAATTTTGATGCAAAAAAGAATGTTAAATATCCCATTCTTTATCTTTTATTTTTCCTGTTTGATAAAACTCTGTGATTAAATTAATAAAATCCTTAAAATCAGGATTTTCCTTGACAATTCTATCAATCATATCCCAGTCAAGCTCTTTTTTCTCTGTTGCGGGAATTAATATTTGGCTTTCTGATGGGTTTTCACAATCTAATTGAATCAGTCCAATATCATGGCCACTACATAAAATACGCAACTCATCCATGGCTTTTTCATCGATCGTTTGAGCTACAAGATATGAAAAATTAGCCCAACTTGAATTTGAAACAGTTTGGAAAAAATATTCTCTTACATTTGACAAATTAATCTTTATTTTTACTTCAAATGACCATAATGATGTTTTATTGAAAGCATGTTTACTAGCACAAGAAACAACATCTGCATTCCAACTACCTGAAAGATTTTTTAACCCTACTATATCCGGATGCAACCATTTGTTCCCATTGTTGCCTTTTGAATTTGAAGATTTTTTTTCATCTATTCTTTTGGGATATATATTTAGCTCATTATGCAAATATTCGCATAATTTCGGATACGAATCATGTTCTGGCTGTCCATTTGTTTTTGAGACTTTCTCAGCATCTTTAATTTCCTGAGCATCACTTTTTTCTGAATAGTAATATTTTCTTGGACGTTCAGCAGTAATTTTAATATTGGATGATAAAGATAAAATATTGTTTTTTTGTGAACCAATTTCAGCTACAAGCTGATTTATTAGCGCCTCAACAGTATCAACAGGAATAACGGTTGCTTTACTTCTCTCCATTTTAGCTTTACATTCATCTTGTTTATTATCCCATATCCATACTGCCAGTTGCCTTGCTGTAAAGTATTTGTTAGGATTATTTTTCAATATACTTAC
This sequence comes from Alphaproteobacteria bacterium, assembly GCA_017533325.1. Lineage (GTDB taxonomy): Bacteria > Pseudomonadota > Alphaproteobacteria > CAAHEQ01 > UBA3637 > RGIG4140. The sequence goes on along the minus strand of JAFXIF010000044.1, from coordinate 23,714 downwards.
TATGGTTTTAGTTAAATTTAGTGCCATTTTTAAACTCCTTTGTGTTAAACTTTAGCATTATTTTTAAATGGTTTCAATATTAAAATCATTCCGTGTATTATCAGACTTCTCTAGCCAATAAAAGAACCTCCCTTGTGGAGTTTTTTTTGTTGACTAAACTAAAGGAATTTGAGCAACAAGCAGAATATGTTATTCCTTTAATAAGCAAGCATAATGCATTTAAGATGATAAATCCACATCATCATTTGGCAAAAAAGAAACACCATTTTTTATTAACTCTAACTCACGCCTAGAAAAAGGATGAATGTCTTTCGCATCTATAGGCAAATAAACCATTTCTCCATGTTTTTCTGGTTCCATATTTTGAAGTATCCCATCAAATTTTTTAACACGAAAGAAAAATGTGATATATGTTTTAATTGGTTCAACAAGCTTAAACTCTAAATCAGATTCTTTTACATCAATTCCCAATTCTTCTTTTAACTCTCTAATTGCAGCATGCAAAACAGATTCCCCTGCATCCACATGTCCTCCTGGCAACATATAAAAACCATCACCTTTTCCCGTGTTGCTTCTTTTTAAAAACAGATACTTTCCATCTTTTTCAATAATACAAACAACAGAAACTTTTTTTACGTCATATGCCATTTTTTGCTCCTTTAGTATACTATATTTAACACAATATACCAAATCAACAACAAAATGATAACTATTTGTATATACAGATCATATTTTTAAAAATAATTTAATTTCTTCACAAACTTTTTGTGGATTTTGAATCATTAAGAAATATCTTTTTTTATTCTTCCAAACAAAAATAATTGTGCCATAATTAAATATTTTTCCATATATAGATTGTTTATATTGAACATCAATTACATCATCTATTTGTAATTTTTTTAATGAAGATTTAGGCAAGCAATACCTCACAAAAGTTATCATGCAAATAAAAGGAATTAAAATGAACAATAATGGAATCAATAACATATATAACAAATATCCATCTTTTAATAAAACACCCCATTTCCTATTCATATTTGTTGAAATTATTTTCATTACTTTATAATTACTTTGAGTCACTATTTCTCGCGCAATATTTTTTTTAGTAACAACTATTTTATTTTCTTTTTTTAAACAATTAATGCCCATAAATACTGAAGCAGATAAAAATCCTAAACCTAGAAAAATCCATATAAAATCAAAACTTGAAAATAATGAAGAAAAAATAAAAAAACAAACAGAATATAAAAAAGATATAATTATAGCAAAAATTTCATATATCCGTTTTAGTGGGTGATAAACAAACTCTAATTTATTTTGATATACGCTCATTTGAAACCCTTCTTTACTCCCAGTAAAAATCAATTAACTAAAAATTCTTTTAAATACAGATAAATAGACAACAAAACAAAAATAAATCAACCTAATTATATCAATATGTTTTTATAAAAATCTTATCTTGTCAAGATGAATTTATATTATTTTTTAACAATACAACATAATAATACTCCGTGTATTACCAGACTTCTCCAGCCAATAAAAGAACGCTCCGAAAGGGGCGTTTTTTGTTGGCTGAGTTGTGGCATTAGGTTATTGATTGAACCACTGCAACACACTCAAAACACACCTAGCATAAGGAAATTTATAAAAACATCAGATTTATTTAAAATTGATATTTCCGCCCTTAAAAAAACGGGTTGACAGAATCGATTTATCTGAGCCCTTCTATATTAGAAAAATAACCAAAAAATAAAAATGATGAAGGATTGTATCAACTTTCTGATTTAACAGAAATTGATTTTACACCGAATAATTACAGTATTTGAGATGATGAAAAAGGGTGGCGTTTTGCTTTTATTCGTTATTACTTTATTATTGTTAAAAATGGTGTTATTCCGCCAAAATATATTCAACTGGTAAAATAATACCCTTATATAGCAAGAGTTTTCATGATAATAAAGCGAAGTTTTTTTTAATGGATATTGTAATTTTACACCAATTAATCCTTTTTTATATTTATTTTTCCATATTTTTTTTATTCAATAAAACAGGTAAAAAAATATAAAAAATCCAACTATTTTTATAGTATTTTATTATATTGTATGATAAACAAATTATATGGGAAACAAAAAGTATAAGGATTTGTCATGAAAAAATTTATTTTTATTTTATTAATATCAGTTTTATGTATTGGCTCATTTTTCATCTTTAAACAAAAAAATCCTCCTCTTATTTCAGTTGTTATGAGCACTTATAATCGTGCACCATTGTTATCACGCGCGATTGATTCAATTTTAAATCAAACTTTTACAGATTTTGAATTTATTATTATTGATGATGGATCCTCAGATAAAACACCGGAAATTTTGGCTGAATATGCAAAAAAAGACAAACGCATTCGAGTGATAACAAACAACCCGAATAAAGGCCTCATTTATTCTTTAAACAAAGGACTTGAAGAAGCGAAAGGTAAATATATCGCCCGCATGGATGATGACGACATTTCCTTACCAAACAGATTTATGAAACAATATGATTTTATGGAGAAAAATCCTGATATTGCGGTTGCAGGATCTTGGATTGGAAATCCCGATAATAACCAAAAATGGGGGTTTCACGATCAAACAGATCCTGAAAAAATTAAAATGTTTTTATACTTAAATTCCGTTCCAATCTCTCATCCAGCTGCTTTTATAAGAAGAAGCTTTTTAACACAACATAATATTACATACAGCAATGAATATAAAGCTGCTGAAGACAGAAAATTTTGGTTAGATATCATGGACGCTGACGGAAAAATAACCAACATTCCGGAAGTTTTACTATTATTCAGGCTTCATGGAACGAATCCTTATGAGTATTATGTAAATCAAATCTCAAATGCTCACAAATTTTTCCATAATGAAATTTTGCCCAGATTTGCCTCTAAAGAAGAATTTGAAAATCTTGATAATTGTAGCATTATGAGAAAAATGGTTGAAAAAAATGAAAATTTAAATCTTATCCCCCACGCTCTTTTAAAAACTCATGTTATGAAAATTTGTCCTCCAGAGAATGCAGAAAAAGTCAACCATCCGCAATGGGAAGGTCATTTTGTTTTTGAAAATGAAAGAGTTTGCAGACATGACTCGAAAGATTGTGCCACAATTATAGAAAAAACATCAGATAAAATGACAATTAAATGGGATGACTGGGGAACAGAGACGTTTGAAAAAAAAGACAATATATGGACAATTAAAAAATAATAAAAAAACACCTTTGATTTTTATCAAAGGTGTTTTTTTTATAAAAATAAGTTTGCCTTTATATTCACATGGATCTTGAACCATATTTCATTTGAAGGCGCAATTGATTTACATCCACATTCGGATTTTGGGCAATAAGTTTTTGTTCAATTTCAAAATCTTTTGATTTGGGAAGATGATCAAACATGGAATCTGATGTTTTTTCTTCTTTGCTTTCAGCCATAGAATCGCGCCAATGCGTTCCACCTATTTCAAGATACTGACAATACCGATACCATAACCTTGTTAAATATGGATCATTTTTACATTCTTCTAACTCATCTTTAAATGTTTTATTTGGCATATTAAACTCCAAAATAGACAATGATACTATTATATCATATCTTTAGACAAAAAACAAGTCAAACACACAACATATTGTTTTATTTAATTTTATCTTGAATATTCTTTTCCAGAATGAATCATATATTTTAAAGGTTTTTTACGATAAACTTGTGTTGGGGTATAGAAAACTCTCCAATCCAAGATTTTATCGTCATATTTATTCCCATGAGCTAAAGCCCTCTCTTTAACACCTTGAATTAAATAATCAAGCATTATAAAAGCTCTTGGGTTTTTATCCTTTTCTTTTTTCCGATATACATCAAATACCTGACAAACAATATTCATGGATTTTCTTTGTTCGGGCAATGAAAGTTTTTCACCCTTTAAAAACTTAATCAACAAGCCACTTGTTTGAACCGGCAATTTAAGTTCATCAATCCATCCTTGAACACGAATTTGAGCAACTTGTTCATTCATGATATCAGCTTTTTGAAGCGAGATATTATTTCCATGGACGCGATAATCAAGTAACACTTTCGGAACATTCATAAATTTTGTTTTTCCAACTAAATCCATCCACAATTTAAAATCATTGCAAATAAAATTTTTGTTATATCCGATGCCCAACTCTTTTATCATACTTGAACGAAGCATAACCGTTGAATGCCCAAAAGGAGAATTATGAAATAAGGCATAACTGTTTAAATATTCAGACGAACCAAATTTATTCCAAACTTGTTCTTTTGCCCTTGGAAAAACGCTATACGCCGTTCCAAGCACACCGACATCCGGATAATTTTTCATATAATCAAGCTGAATTTCAAAACGTTGCGGTCTGGAAATATCGTCACTATCTTGCATAGCAATAAATTCCCCTCTTGCCATTTTTATCCCTCGATTTCTGGCAACAGCATCTCCTTGATTTTTATCTTGCTTAACGAATCGGATTCGCGAATCTTGATAGGAGCGAACAATTTTTTCAACATCAACTTTATCGGAACAATCATCAACAATAATAAATTCAAATTTTTTAAATGTTTGATTTAAAATACTTTCAATAGCGGCACGAAGATACGATTCTTTTGTATTGAATACCGGCATAATAACCGAAATAACCGGTTTCTTTCCTTGCTTCTTTCTCATTACACAACCTCCTATTAAATATATAAAAAAGTCTAGCCAAAAAGCAAGTTTTTGTCAACAAATATATAAAAATATTATATAATAAAATCCCTCTTCTTAAAGCAAGAAGAGGGAGAAATCTTTCAATAGAAAAATCTCTATTGCAGATTAGATGCTTTTAAGGCTGATAAAATTGTTGTTGCCATTTGAGTTGTTTGTGTATCAATACCCAAATGTTCCATAGCAAGAGATTTAATACATCCGTTTGAAATTGTTTTAGCTGTTGAGGAAACACCATTTACATAAAGCGTTCCATCTGTCAAAGATTGCATTGCTTTTTCCGTTAAGCAATTTTTCATTTTTCCCATTGTAGATAAGTTTGTTACATCTGATGATGCACAAGAAGCCGTTAATAAACAAACACCCAAAATAAACATAATATTTTTTTTCATTTTCCACCTCTTTTAATAATTAACAACCCATACTTAAGCAAAAAACTTTATCAACGTCAATAAAAAAACAAAATAAATCTTTTTAATAAAACATTTGACAAAAACATAAGTTTTTGATACAATTTGCTTAAATTTTTAAAAGAGGTCGTATGGAAAATATCGAATTTGAATCTTTAAAAAAAGATGAAGATAATAATTTATCAAAAGAAATAAAAAAATCAAAAAAATGGGGTCGTATACGCAAAACTTCTCTCTCACTTGCTGTTTTAGGAGCCTGTGCCGGCGTATATGGCGATTTAACAGAGACAAAAAAAGATGACTTTTTGGTTCCGGCTGGATATACACTATCCGTTGTTGCAGCCGGCGTTGCAGGATGCAGTCAAAAAAAGAAAGAAACCGTTGATGAAAAATTGGGAAAACCCTCTAAATTTTGGAAAATACTTAAAAAAGTTTCTTTTATCGGGGCTCTTGTCAGTTTAGGAGCCACAATAGCCACTCATTTAACTGAAGATAAAGGAGATGATAAAATTATTCCATGGTCTGCGCCTTTAGCGATTCTATGCGGTTTTTTAACCGGTTATGCTTTTCAAAAAAATAAAGATGCCACTAAAATTTCAAAAAAAGAAAGCAACTCTAAAAACTATCGAGAGAAAATTCTTTCTCCAACAACTGTTTTATGGGATATCAAAGTGCCAACATCCTCTGATAAAACTATCTCTCAAACCCTATCAAGCGGAAGTCTTTCTTTTAATCCAAAAACAATCATGAAGAGCACTTTACCGTTTTTAAAAGCAACTCAAAAATTTCATACAAAAATTTAAAATATAAAAAGATTCTTCTATCCTTGAAGATAGAAGAACTCTTTATTTAAGATATTTTTTGACTTTTATTAAAAATCCTTATAAACTTTTTATGTTATAATAAAAAAAATAAGGATACCTCATGATTCAAAAAATTATTCATATTGTTTTTATAAGCTTTTTCGGTAACAAATTTTTTGATATCAAATCAAGAGCTGATCTTTTGGAATTTTGGACAATTTTAACTGTTTATTTTGCCCTTCCCCTTTTTATGGCATCCTTAAATAACATCACAATTATCAATATGCTTTATCTGCTATACTTTATTATATTTATGCCATGGATTGTTGGCGGCTTAATCATCAGAAGATTGCATGATTTAAATTTAAGCGGTTGGTGGATTCTTTGTGTTTTACCGATTTTAATTCTTCCTTTCATCAAAGGAAAAAACATTTCAAACCGATTTGGAAATGCCCAAGTATAATTTAATTTTTTTCTTTTTGAACTTGCGAATGCATTCCTTTTGATTGCGTTTGAATATTTATATTTTCGCAACGGGAAATCATGGCTCTTGTTCTTGCATCCCAAACTTCAATAGCCACCGGTTTCAAACTTTCTCCACCGCAATATTTGACTGCACCAATTGTATTTTTCAAAAAAACCTTTTTCATAAAATGATTATATGCTTCGGAATAGCCTTTTGATTTTACATATAAAAAATCATGCAAGCGTTGAAAAATTCCGGAATAGTAGGCGCTATTTCTTTTTAATACCGAAAAATTCATTTCACTATTTTCCAAACTCAAAACAACTCCATTTTCTTTAAAAATCATCCCTTTTATTTTTTTTGAATATTTTTTATCATGAACTAAAGGACAATTTAAATATAAAGAAACTTCATTGTTATCCAGTAACTTCTTTTTATACAATTTATAGTAATATTTTGAAATTAAAGGGATTAAATATTTTCCACACAAGGCAAAATCAACCTGCCAATCCGGATAATAAAAATTTTTTTTGGGAATGCGAAATTCCAAAACATATATTTTTTCAGGAACTTTTTTAGCACTACCAATCCCTGTTTCATTGGCTTGTTTTTCACAGGCCAAAAAACGATCAAGCCAATAATGAACTCCTTTTGGATTAATCCAGAAAAAAACACCGCCCTTTTGTCCGCCCATACCATTGGTTAGCTTCACACAAGAACCCTTCTCGGAAAAATCCTTCATACTTTTTTCATCAAAAGTCATGTGATAAGCTTTATAATAATGTTCATTATCTTTTAACAATGATGAAGTATAAAACATATTTCCTCCTTTTTTATTCTCTTTCGGAATAAAAAACACACCCATACCAAATTAACTTTTGATAGTATACAGTTTTTTTTATTTTATGTCAATTTTTTTATAAAATTCAATTCAGTGTATTTAAAAATAAATCTATCCTATCAAAAAAATCTTTTTTGTTATCAGATAAAATAGTAACATCCGCTCTTTTCTTTTTTTCCTCAATCGAAAACTGGGCTAAAATAACTTTTTTAAAGATTTCAGGTGTCATATCAGGTCTTTTTAAAAATCTTTCTTTAAAAATTTTTTCCTCTATATAAACACAAATTGTTTTTTGACAAAACTTATCTATCCCATTTTCAAACAACAAGGGAGCGTCAATAAAAACAACAGGCGTTTTAGATTGCTCCAACAAACAAAGCTCCGATTGAATTTCCTTTATGATAAAAGGCAACATCAAATGATTGATATGACTTAACCCCTCTTCGGATTGATAAACAAGTTGCGCCAATTTTTTTCGATTAAGCTTTCCATTATCAAAAGCTAGAGGAAAATTTTCTTTTAAAATAAGATGGACCAAAGAATGGGTCAACTGTAATTTCCTGTTCAATTCATCACAATCAATAACAGCAAAGCCTTTTTCTTTTAAATATGTTGACGCCAATGATTTACCACAGGCGACACCACCGGTTAATCCTATGACAAACATTTTATTCCTTTTATTCTTTTGGTCCCATTCCACCATTTCTTAACATAGATAAATTAACGCCCTTCAAATCATGAACCATGTTATGATTAGCTCTGTTAATAAAACCTGTAATAGCCCTATGAACAGCAGATTCTTTTTGTAAAGGAGAAATTGACATATTCAAACATTCATATAATCTGAACAAATAATCAACCATTTTTGGGTCATCAGCCTTATCAAGCATGGTTTTAACATCCGGCAAAGTTAACATACCAGAAATATTTTTCAAACGTTTTTGCGCCTCATCATTTGTTTGATCATCCATAAACTCAGTATAAGCATCAATAAAACATTTATCTTTTAAACCACTTGATAAAGCCTTTGGCTTTTTAACATCTTTTTGAAGCAATAAACTATATGCCTGATCAAAATTTAATGTCGACAAAATAGAAACAAAAACCATTCTGTCTTCTTTGGATGGTAATAAACCATCCTCACGATGCAACATATCAAAAGCAAAGTAAAAATCTTGTTCCCAACGATTATTTACAAAATAGTTTACAATTTCTTGTTTATCATTACCTGTTTCTTTTTTAATTGCATTTAATCTTGAAAATAAAACAGGGAAAAGCATCTGATTTGATTGTTCCTGCTCAATATCTTTTTGATCTTGAGGTGTTAACGCTAAGTAAAAATCCGCCAAAACTTCAGCCTGGGACTTATCTGCCTCGGCATTATGCAAATAGCTATATAAGGTATTATAAAAATACAAGCGCCGTTTTGTTGCATCTATTATATTAGACACTTCGTTTTCCATATTTTGCGCCTTTAATTTGTTTCTCAAATTACGTAATTTACCAAAAAACAGTTTGAACGGATGACTGTTTGTGTTATCACTGAAAAAGGCATCTATATCTGATTTATTCAAATTAAAAATGTCCCGTATTAAGATTTCTTTTGTTTCTTCTCCAGGGTTTTTAATAAAATAATCATACATTTTTTGTTTAAAGCCTGACCGTCTTTCAGTGCTTAGAATTATCTCTTGAATTTCTTTTGTTGCATTTTTGTTGTTTTTTGATTTTATCTTACTAATATTCTCTAAAAAAGAACAAACTTGTGCATTTTCTTGCTCTTCATGAATATACGTCAACATATCTAAATCAACATTTTTTAGTTGAAGGATAAATTGAACAAAATCATTTAAATTATCTTTATTTCCCTCCTTAATAATCTCATGATATTGTTTTATAAATGCATCTAAAATGGCTTTTTTCTCTTTAATAATTTTAGTATCAATTCTTTTCATTGCTATTTCAAATGAAGAAGCTTTATATGTTTGCAAAAATAAAATTTTTAATTCATTTTGTTTTTCATTTGCTTTCCATTTTGTAAGAAAATAATCAACATCTTTCGGTTCAAGAGTTAAACAACTTAACCCTAAATCTGTTTTAGCTTGTTTACGATCTAATGAAACAAAATAATTAGAAAGTGCTTGTTCAAAACGTTCTCTTCGTTTTATTTCTTCACGTTTTAAAACATTTTCAATCAATGTTGAAAAAGCCGGTTTTTTCTTTTTTGAAGAATATTTAATATAATCCTTGATAAATTCACCTATTTCACCATCAGCTTTTCTTAATTCTTCTAAATCAGTTTGAGTTAATTGAGCTGCTTTTGATTGCAATTCTTCATATAAATCAACATTTCCCATATCCATTAAAAAATCGCTAAAAATATTTTCAAAAGCAAATCTGCCACTTTGTTGTATTGGGGTGATTTTCTTTTCTTCCTGCCCTAAACTTATTTCTATTTTATCTTTAATGGTTTCAATGCGCTTCAGTTCATCAATAATATTCAACGAACCGGTTGCCAATTCCAAAATTTCCGAATTTTCAGGGGACAGAGAATAAACATGTTGCAGATAGCCTTTATATAACGAGCGCTTTGCTTCAGGCATAGTTTTTAACACTTTGTTAGCCTCAACAAAAAACTCCTCATCTCCTGTATAAGCATACTCCCGATAATATTCGCATATCGTATTTAACTCATCTTGAGAAGTTACAACTCCTTCTTTTTGAAGCTGGTCAACATATTCAGTTAAATATGGATATTTTTGACACAAATTAGATTGAATTTTTTTGTTTTTTAAAATTTCTCTTAACAAAGCATTAAACGTATTTTCCGGATTTGGAACTTGTCTATAAACGCTGTTTTTATTTGCAGACGGGATTAAAGATTTATGTTCTTGAACAAACTCCGAAACAGAAGAATACTCTTCTTCAACAATAATTTTAATTAAAGCTGCAGCAATTTTATCCACAGCCTTTAAATCAGCTAATTCTGAAATGTCCGTTTTTAATAAATCAACCAAAACATCTTTTTTTTCAAGAACATTTTCACCCATATTTAATGGTTGAAATCTTGACTTTTTAGCATTGTTAAGAAGTTTTTTAAATTCTTTATAAGGGGAATTCCCATCAACAAACCGATAATTTACTTTTAAATTTTTTAATTCTCCAACAAAATATTCAAGCTGTTGTTTTAATTCATCCGATTCGATATCAGAACAAAAATCATCAATCTCTTCTTCTAAGATATAGATATATGACGGAGATATTTTGTGAAAAACACGGAAACAATCTAATGTATCTTGAGCCCATTCACGTTCTGTTTTTTCATTTTCCTCTTTTTCAAGTAAATCCTTTACTCTGTTAAAAAATGACGGCGCCAATGTTTTAACAGCCTGAATACCGGTAAAAGTATTTTCAATTTCATTTGTTAATTTATCTTTCCCATATTCATAGCTATACAATCTATCAAAAAGCTCTTTTTGATAATTCTTAATCGGCCCCGTAATTAAACGTTTTTTAATATAGTTATCAAATTCTTCTTCAGATACATGTCTTAAGCAAACAGATAAATCCCTTTTAAACAACTCAATCTTTTCCAGAACAGAGTCATTTGAGGCAATTAATTGTTCAATTGTAATCAAAAGAGTTTCAAACTGAGCCGAAACAGTGTTTGTATTTTGCAAAAGCTCGTGTTGATAAGCTAACAAACCATTTTTTAAAATTCCTTGAGGATCATTTCCATTTTTGCCATCAAAAGAATCCGCAATAACTTTTGCAATATCCCTGTTTAATTCATGCAACTGAGCATCTTTTTTATTATAATGATTACTCAACCGCACATCCATAATAAAGATAAATTTAACCCCGTCTTTTTGGATAAAACAAGCATCAATTCTGCCATCAGCACTGAACATCCATTCCAAAAGATTATTTGCCCCCATGTGATTTCTGGCATTTTTTGAATTTCCGATATAAGCACTACTTTTTAATGCTTGGTAATCCGTTTCCGTTTCTAAATCTTTAAAAACAGAAAGAAATCTTTCATATTCCGAGTCCCCAAGTTCTTCTCGAATTTTATCAAAAATCTCTTTTCTGGAAATTTCATTATTTTGAACCTGTTCCTTTTTCTTTCCTCTTTCAGCGCGTTGACCTTGAACATATGTATTTTTAAATTCACGTCCAATAACGGATAAAAGATCTTTAAAAGTCATTCCGCTTCGTTGATGAAAACAAGAAGGTAACGGTTCATCTAAAAAAATTATATTAAACGGCAGCAAACTGTTTTTTTTATTTGTCATGATTTTACCCTCTCATTCCCTAACCCATTTTTTTTACTATTAGATGGAGATTTTTTTGCCTTTGACGACATATCAACATAATATTTTTGACACATTTTTTTCAAAAGCGCATAATTTTCCACCCAAACAGGCGTTTGTTTATGTGATAAATGAATTCTTTCTCTTTTAAAGAAAAACAAACCGGTTTTTATAGCGTTTCTAACGCCTTCAGATACATTAATAAAAGTATCATTTTCAATTTCACGAATACGAGCATCCGGAGATTTAAACAATGTTTTTTTAGAATCGGAAGAAATTAATTGTTCAGTTACAGAACAAATACTTAAAAAGTCATCTTTATCAGAGGAATCAAAATTTTTTGCAAGACTTCTTTTATATTCAACAAAATCAATATGCAATAATGTTTTATCGGTTAAAGCCCTATGATGCATCCACTTTAATACTTTATTTTCTCTTTCATCCACAGGCGAAATTTCCTTTATACAAAGAGGTAAATTTTGAAGAACAAACCGCTTTACAAAAGGAGAAAATTTTACACCGGATACATCCAGTTGTAATAATTGCTTCTTTATTTCCAATGTTGTTGTTTTTTTATTATCCAACGCTCTTATCAACAAGTAAGATAGTTTTAATACATTTTCAAAAACACCTGATTGCAATGTATTCTTAGATGCCTCTTTTTTTATTTTTCGCAAACAAAAAGAGACATCATTAAGAGTTTCTTTTTTTTCCATTTTAATCCCGCTGCCATTTTAAATTAAACTACTTGATTATACTATATTTTTGACAAAAAATCAACGGATTTTTATTTTCCTATTGAAATATAAAAACATTTTTTTTAAATCGTTCCTCATGTTGTTTTAATGGTTAATTCATTATATTTTTAACACACATTAAAAGGATAATACAAAAATAAAAAAATCAAAATACTTTTATCTATTTAAAAATTTTTTTTAGTCACCATATTAACTTAATGAAAATAATTGGTTGTGACAAAATGCAAAAAAATTATTCTTATGAAACAACAGAACCTGAAGGGAAAAATTTTTCTTCATTGTTTCAACCTGAATTAACACCAAAAGAAATGCTAGAGTTAGGGGTTTTTGAAGGGAAATATTTAACAGACTGTCAAAATGAATTTCCACACGAATGGTTTACCAATGCAAAACTTTCACCCAAAGAACCGGACATTTCATGCAATTGTTTTAAAGTTAAATCAAGACAAAGCTTGCTTATATGGCAATCAAAAGGCTGGATATTTGAACCCGATCCAAGAGGGTGGTTTCAATGGTATTGCCGATATTATTTAGGCAGACGCATTGAGAAAATAGATGCCATTCAAATAAAACGATGGCGCTCATTTAAAAGACATAAAATACAAATTGAAAAAAATTGCCTTCCATTTGACACTCAATGCCGAAAAAAGCAACGACAAGCGCTGCTTCAATGGGCGTATAATCCGTTTTTTTGATTTTTCTTGTTTTTTATAATATTTTATGCTAGTGTCCTCTTTGTTTAGAGGGGTGGACTGGTATGGTTGACAGACAAGAACTTGAAAATTTGGATTTTATGTTAAAAAACGGCATGATAACTGAAAAAGCTTATCAATGCCATAAGAAAGCATTAAATTTAAAACATCAAAAACTTCACCAAACCAATTTATCTTTAATCGATTTGGAAAAATTTTCAATTTTTAAAGCTTTCAAATTTTCATTTAGTCCGCTATCCTTTATGGCAACATTTCTTTTTTTGCTGATTGCTTCAACAATTTTAGTTATGCTGTTCAGACTTATTTGGGGTCGACCGGAATGTTTTTTGCAACTTGTTTATTTTATCGAAAACAAAAAAATTCAAGACGGTGTTTATTTTTATTTGGTGATAACTTTTATGTATGCCTTTTGGCAAGCCCTTTGGTTTAGTTTCTTCTCTTATTTTTCGTTCACATCAGTAAAACAAACATACGGTGCTTTTTCGTTTAAAAGATATATCTTCAAATCCTTTTTATTACTTATTTCGACCTATACTTGGTTTTCAAGTATTATTTGGCTTTGGTCGAGTTTCGTTATCAACGTTTTAAAACAAAAGCCCGGCATTTCAAATATTTTGTCAATCGAACCAAATCAAATACCTCAAGCTATTTTATATCTTATTCCTATTTGCTGTATATCTTATATTTTCACAATTTTAACCTTGGTCTTAACCGGTCCCCTCAGATTTAGACTTGTTTCAAAAGCTTTTTGGCAGGGCCTAAAAAAGCCACTGTATGTTATTAAATTTTGGATTGGTATAATTCTTAATGTCTTTCTTGTCGGTATTTTATTCTATTACACAAAAACCGCCGCTTTACCGCTTTTAAAAGTTGGATACACTGCTTTACTAGACGCCAAATCCCTTGCCTCTTTATCCTCAATGCTGGGTATTTTGGTTGTTTATGCATTTTGTTATATTTTAATACCAAGAAAACATGCTTTATGGGTAAAATTATCCATCCTTTTTATCATTCCCTCCGGCATTATTTATTCCATGTTTGCTCATCATCTTTCCATTCATGCAACAATTATTTTCTTTTTATTCATGCATCTGATATGGGCTTACTTTTATGTTGCTTTTTTCTTTACAATTCAAACGATTTCATTCTGGAATAATTTATTAACACAGATGTGGTGCTGTGTCATGAAAGGCGAATATGTAACTCATAAAAACGCCCCAAAAAAAAGCACACCCAGAAAAAATCTATAACAAGCAGTATTAGATGCTTTTTATTTAATAAAAATAAGCCGTAAATTACGCTTCATTATTTTTATAACAATATAATTCCGATGGCCTATGTCCATTACCGGAAGTCATGTTACCGGTTGGAATAACTTTTGATTTGATACTTCTCCTAAAAGCAGGAGCCAAAAGTTTTTTACCTAATACAGATTCATAAACATTTTGAAGCTCAGTTAGTGTAAATTCATTTGGAACAAGATGAAAAGCTAAATCAGTATATTCAATTTTATTTTTTAATCGCTCTAACCCAATTTTAATAATTTCTTGATGATCAAATGCTAAAACCGAGGGCATATTTAAATCAAATTCCACACCTGAATCTTTTTCATTTCTCAAGATAATTTTATTATCTTCTCTAAAAATATTAAACCAATTATCAGATTGTTGAAGAGAATAAGGCAAATCTGATCTCTCAACCAACGCCATATAAGCGACTGAAATAATCCTCATTCTCGGATCGCGTTCAACCTCACCAAATGTATATAATTGTTCGAGATATAAATCATCCACATGTATTTTTTCTCTTAAAACACGTTTTGCCGTTTCTTCTAATGTTTCTTTTGGCGAAACAAAACCGCCTGGAAGACTCCAACAATCTTTAAAGGGGAATTGATCACGATTCGCTAAAAAAACACTCATCACTTTATTTGATAATTTTCTGTAATTATTTGTTTTTAAATCAGAAATACTAAAAACAAGCAAATCTGTTGTAACTGATAATTTTTCAAAAACAGACGAATCGTATGTTTTTAAAAATGCTTTTTCTGCCTTTTTGATAAACATTTTATCCTCTTTAAAATATCTTTTGTTAAAATCATTTTGATAATAACATATTGTTTTTTAAATAACAATCCCCTTTATTCTATTTTTTGATATTTTTATATATAAAAAATCTCTTGACATCTTTTTATCTTTATGTTAATAATAAATTGTTAATAACAGAAAAATAATAACAAGAAGCAAAAACATGAAAAAGAAACTTACCTTAAACCTTATTGATTTTCAAAATGATTTCGTTGCTCCAAACGGGGCGCTTACTTTTGATAACAAAAAAGGTGATCCCTCTTTAATTCAAAGAGCTGAAAACTTTTTTGAAAAAATGCCTCAAAATGCGTTTGCTTACGGTATTGTTACTTATGATACACATTATAAAGACACTTATTTTCAAACAGAAGAAGCAAAGAACTTTCCACTTCATTGCGAAAAGGGCACTATCGGATGGTTATTAGCCATCAACAAAGGAAATCTCACAACAAAAATAAGAGCCATTCAACATTTAAGAAAATCAACTTACGACATGTGGGCTGCCAGCATTGATGCTGTTTATGAGCCGATTATTCAAGATACGGATGAAGTTGTTTTATGTGGTGTGGCCTCTGATTTTTGCAATAAAGCGGCTCTTCTTGGTTGGATCAAAAGAGATATGCCTGTTACAATTTTAACAGATTTAACAAGAGGAATTTATAAAGAAACAGAAGAAGTTTTACAAGAAGAACCATTTAAAAAAGCCGTTTTAAAAGGACAAATAAAAACGACAACAAGTTTAGAATTTTTAAAAAAACTACAACGCCAAAGAGGATAGCCATGACAACAGCTCTAACTATAATGCGCTTACAGCCTTTTCATAATGGTCACAAAAAAATTATAGATACAATGTTACAAGAAAACAATCAAGTCATTCTTCTTATTGGTTCGATTAACAAAACAGATAATAAAAACCCCTATTCATTCGAAAAACGGCTTAAAATGGTTAAAAAAATATATTCTGATGCCATTCATTCAAAAAAATTAATTGTTAGAGGTATCAAGGATATTAATAACCCTCCCAAATGGGTGGATTATGTAAAAGATACAGTTCATTGCCCTTTTGATATTTATTATTGCGGAAATGGACAGGATGGAGATTTATTTCAAAAAAAAGGAATCAAAATCAAACAATTTGATCGCAATATTTTACCAATTTCAGGAACATTAATTCGAAAAAAAATTCAGTTACATGACCTTTCATGGAAACAAGATGTTCCTAAAGCAATTCATTCTCTTATTTAAATAAAAGGAGTTTTATATGATTAGAAACAAATTTTCCCCTCTTTTTTGTGACTTATACCATTTAACAATGGCTCAAGCCATGTTTGATCAAGGAACGCATAATAATATAGAAACATACGAAATGTTCATTAGAAAAAATCCTTTCAAAGGGTCTTATTTAATCGCTGCCGGACTTGGAGAAGTTTTAGAATGGTTAAATGATTGGCATTACTCAGATGAAGATATTGATTATTTAAGATCTCTCGGATTTAAAGAAGATTTTTTAACAATGCTTAAAGAGTCACATCTTGAAATTGATATGCACGCTTTTAAAGAAGGCGAAATCGTCTTCCCAAACGAGCCGATTGTTCGAGTAACAGGACCGGCTTGGCAGGCAGTTATGATAGAAACCGGGATTTTAAACATTATCAATGCGCAAAGTTTATTCGCAACAAAAGCAAGCCGTATTGTTAGAGCCAGTCAAGCGGATGGGAAAAAAAGAACCATTCTTGAAATGGGCTTAAGGCGAGCTCAAGATACCCAAGGATTTACACCAACCAGAGCCGCTTATATCGGTGGAATTGACGGCACCTCAAATGTTGAAGCAGCAAGATATTATAATATTCCGGCTGTTGGAACGATGGCGCATTGCCTCATTATGAGAGAAGAACAAGAAAAAGAAGCTTTTAAAAATTATCTTGTTTCCGATCCCAAAAGAGCAAGCGTTCTTATCGACACCTATGATACCATTCAAGGAGCTAAAAATGCCATTCAGGCATCAAAAGAAACAAAAATTCCCCTTAAAAGTGTTCGTCTTGATTCGGGGGATTTAGCCTATTTATCCAAAAAAGTGCGCGCCCTTTTAGACAATGAAGGCTTTTATGACACAAAAATAACAGCTTCAAACGACCTAGATGAATATACCATTCAAAGCCTTATTTTAGAACAAAAAGCACCCATTGACATTTTTGGTGTTGGCACAATGTTGGCAACAAGTTTTGACCAACCGGCTTTAGGTGGGGTATATAAACTAAAAAAAACAAAGAACAGAGAAGTTATTAAAGTTTCGGAACTGCCCATCAAAACAACTATACCGGGGGCAACCGATGTGATTCGCGTTATTGATGAAAATAATCAATATGCCGGTGACATTATTTGCCAAGAGGGAAAAACTTTTTTAAATAACAATACTCTTTCTCAAAACATAGAATCCATTCGAATTGATAATGAACACCTTAAATTATTTTTAAAAGGGAAAAAAGCATATCGCCCCATGATTGAGGTGATTAAAAACGGAAAAGTTAACAAAGAAGAAATGCTTAAACCACTTGCACAAATAAGAGAATATACACAAAAAAACTTATCTCGTTTGGATGAATCTCATTTGAGGCTGAAATCTTCACATACATATATTGCCGGACTTGAAAAAGGTTTGTTTATTTTGAGAAACGATTTAAGAAAAAAAGCCTTAAAAAATGAAATTCAATCCCATGACAGAAATTAATAAAAGAGGTAAAACATGAAAAAAACAAAAGAAAAAATTATACTAGAGTTAAAAAAATTTTGTGATAAAAACGGATTTAAAGATGTTGTTTTCGGACTTTCGGGAGGTCTTGACAGTGCACTTGTTTTAGCTCTTTCCGTTCAAGCTTTAGGAGCGCAACATGTCCATGGGATAATGATGAAAACAAAATATACATCTCAAAAAAGTTTAGATCTCGCAAAAGAAATTGCTTTACTTAATAAAGTTGACTATCAAGAAATTGATATTCAAGAACTTGTGGATAACTTTTCTTCAATCTTGCCATTCGAATTAAAAAATGAAGTTACGGAACAAAATATTCAGGCAAGAATCAGAACTGTTATCGGTATGGCTTATGCAAATGAAAAAGGCTGGATGCTTCTTTCTTGCGGAAATAAATCAGAAGCAGCCATGGGATATTGCACTCTTTATGGCGCCGATATGGCCGGGTCATTAGCACCTATCGGTGATTTATATAAAACTGATATTTATAAATTAGCTGATTTAATTAACCATGAAAAAGAGGTAATCATTCCACAAGAAATTATCAACAGACCTCCTTCAGCCGAACTTAAAACAAACCAAAAAGATACAGATTCTTTACCCGAGTATGATGTATTAGACCATATTTTAAAAGATCATATTTTTGATAATCAACCTGTTTTAAAAGAGGAAGAAAAACTGGTGTCTGAAATAAAATCAAGATTCCAAAAAAATGCTTTTAAACGCGAACAAATGCCTCCGGTAATCAAGATTTATGAATAAAAACTTCTTTTGATTCTTTCTTTAACACTAAAAACCAATACCAATAAGATGCTATAGCCATCAGCGTCCATATGACATAAAGGCTTAACAAATACAAAGCAGGGTTTTCAAGCGAAGCATATTGCACAACATAAACCGCATCTGCCGTAAACCATAAAAACCATGTATCAATTTTATGTTTTACCATATAAAAAAGAGCCACAATGCTTAAAACGGTTGTAAAAGCATCTAAAAAAGGTAACGGATCATTTGTTTGATCTAAAAATAAATAAACAATAAAAGTTCCCAAACAAACAACTCCTGAATAACCAAACCGCTCTTTGATAGTGCAACTTGTGATATGTTTATATTCTTTTGAATTCCAAAAAAAGAACCCAACAATGCAAAAAAACATAAATACAATTGAAATAATCACATCTCCATATAATTTTTCATTCCAAGAAAATATAATTAAAACAATTAATTGCAAAAGATAAAAAAACCAATGAATCCTTTTATTCAAAAGCGATAATGAGCCTTGTATCAATCCAAAAATAGCAGCTAACAGTTCAAAAATCATTTCATTATTTCCCTACTCTCTTTCTTTTACTTGATAGGGTAAATATTTTTTGATGATTGGTAAATATATTTTTTTATAATCCGGATAAAATTTCATCAATGTATCATAAGCATTAAGCGGTTTATCCGGCTTTGTTAATCTTGCACACTCCCAATCAATAATCGTTTCAATTAAATCATTTGTTGTTTTTTTCAAATTGTTTTTCACATGATGTCTATTCATTTTGCGGTGAAATTTATGAATATCTTTAACATTCATCCAAAAACAAAACAAATATAACAAAAGCTTATCCGAATCGTGCAAATATCCTCTTAACGTATTTTTTCCCGTCAATTGCTTTTCAACTTTTAAAAAAGCTTTTTTATGCCTTAATGTGTAAATGATTTTTTTTATTTTTTCTTTCACTTGTTATCCTTTTTTTAGTCGGGGGAAGAATGACTTCCCCCATGCATTATTTACGCTCTTGTATGTTGAGGAATCCCTGTCAAATAATTATCAAAATAACCTTTAACAACGACAACAGGCGTTCCTTTATCGCCGGATCCTGTTGTCAAATCACATAAAGACCCGACCAAATCAGTGATTTGTCTCGGTGTAGTCCCAAGTGTATAAAAATCATCACCTGTTTCTTTTTCTTTAATCGCTTTTTGAATGGCTTGTTCCGGATTTTTTTCATTATTATCGGCAACTGCTTTGATTTTGATTTCATTTGGCATACCCTTTAATCCTTCAGTATGTCCCGGGGAAACAACAGGATCGGCAAACTCCCAAATTTGTGTTTTCGGGCATTTAAATCCACCATCTCCATAAATCATCACTTCAACATCCTGATTTGTTTTTTGCTTAATCAATTTTTGTAACTTCAAACAAAATTCTTTTGAATTACGAGGGAATAATTTCAACCTGCTTTCATCGGAATAGTTTGAACCCAAAACGCCATATTCACTCCATCCGTGAAGTGGATTTTCTTGATTGCAAATATCATCTAACCCATAAACTTTTGCACCGGCATTTTTTAATATAGCCTTATGACGATGACGGGCATGAATACTTGAAACAATAACTTGATCCGTCAATTTCAAAATGTCTTTTGGATTATTTAATAAATGAATTTCAATATTTGGTGCAATATCTTCATACATTTGAATATGATCAGATCCGGTAATCGGGTGATGGAAAATTCCGAATTTTTCTCTAAATTCCTTTTTACTCATCACATCTGTATAAGGATTTATGTTTGAATTAAATAATGCTTCTTCATCCATAATAGCATTTCCGACTTCATCTGTCGGGAAACTCAAGCAAACATAAACTTTTCCTTTTACGCCTTTAGCAATCCCTTCCAAAACCTTTGCAAAACGGTTTCTTGATAATATTGGAAAAGCAACAGCAACATCTCCTGTCGGAAATTTTTTACGTATATCCGCTGAAATATCTTCAATTGTAATATAGTTTCCTTGAGCACGTGCCAAAAATGATTCCGTAACCCCAATAATATCCCGATGATTCAAAATAAGAGGTTGGTATGATGAATTTTCAGCATTTACTAAAACATCAGCTATGATTTTTGAAATATCATCTCCTTGTTTGATGATTGGCATTCTAACACCATAGACTGAAGCACCGATATAACGTTCTGATAAATTTTTATTATTCATTTTCTTTTTCCTTGACAGTAGGTTAATCAAACTGATTTGTCTCGACTGTCCCTACAAGACCCAAATCAGCGAAAAAGGATTTTCCTTTTTCTAATTCAGTTCATCTTCAAATAATTTTTTAATTAACTCCTCATTTTCCGGATGAACAAAATTCTTATATCTCTCGTCGCGATACTTAAGCATATCTCGAACCATATTTCCCGACAAAAAAGGGAAATCTTGCGTTGTTCTTGAACAAATTTCAACATGCGGCACATCGGGAGCAAAAAAGAGATATTCCCTTTCATCTCCAACATAGACCACATCCGGTTTTTCTCTTTCAGGTAACTCTTTTTTAATTGTTTCAAGAACATGAAAGCCCCATGGAAGCGTTGTCGTGTCTTTCACTGGAATAATTTGCAACCTTGCATAATCTTCCTTTTTGCGCCACACGTTTTGAATGAGTTTTTTGCGTGTAAAATACGGCAACGGATTACTGTATGTTCCGCTTTCTTGCGCCGAACCGATTAACACCGTTCCAAATTCACATTCTTTCATCATTTGATTGATTAACCTGTCATGACCGATATGAAATGGTTGACAACGCAAAATACAAAATCCGTGTTTATACTTAAAAGACATAAAAAAAACCTTTCACTTTTCGAAAGGCCAATACATCAAATATGAAAAATTTATTACCCGATGACTGGCCAAGTCTGTTGTTCGTGCCCATTGCCCTCGAGCACCCGAACAATTTTAATTTAACACAATGAAATAAAAATGTCAATCCTTCATTTATTTTTTTGATAACTTATTTACAAATAAGGGAAAAAAGGGGGATTTTTTAAGCCCCCTTTTCTTATTATTTTATTCAGTTGGAATTCCTTTTAAGTAATCGTCAAAATATCCCTTAATTAACACGACGGGCGTTCCTTTATCTCCGGAACCTGTTGTTAAATCACATAAAGAACCGACCAAATCTGTAATTTGACGCGGTGTTGTTCCAAGAGCATAAGACTCATCGCCTTTTTTCTTTTCTTCAATAGCTTCTTTAACTGCCTCTAAAGAATTTTTTGTATGGTTATCGGCAACTGCCTTAATTTTAACTTCATTTGGCATTCCTTTTAAACCGGAAGTATACCCAGGCGAAACAACAGGGTCTGCAAACTCCCAAATTTTTGTTTTCGGACATTTAAATCCACCGTCTCCATAAATCATCACTTCTATTGTTTTCCCAGTTTTTGCTAAAATTAATTTTTGTAAATGATTGCAAAAACTTTCCGCATC
Source organism: Alphaproteobacteria bacterium (assembly GCA_017533325.1). Lineage (GTDB taxonomy): Bacteria > Pseudomonadota > Alphaproteobacteria > CAAHEQ01 > UBA3637 > RGIG4140. The sequence goes on along the minus strand of JAFXIF010000044.1, from coordinate 1,581 downwards.
TCTTGGAAAAAGTTTTAATCTATTAGAATCAGCATAATTTGAACCCAACAACCCAAATTCACTCCAACCATGTGATTCTGCCGGTGTGCAACAAATTTCTTCAAGCGTTATCACATTTGCCCCCAAATCCGACAACATTTTTTTATGCCGATAACGAGAATGAATGCTTGCAACAATAATCTGATTTGTGAATTTTAAAATATCCTTTGGATTATTTAACAAAACAATCTCAATTTTATCAGAAATATTTTGATAAAGCTCTAAATAATCTGTTTTTGTTATCGGATGCAAGTATGTCCCGATTTTATTTCTAAATTCATTTTTTGTTAATATGTCCGCGTAAGGATTTATATTGAGCCTATATAAATCATCCTCATCCATCAAAGCATTTCCAACTTCATCTGCCGGATATGATAAACAAACATAAACTTTTCCTTTTACACCTTTGGCAATCCCTTCCAAAACTTTTGCAAAACGGTTTCTGGATAAAATAGGAAATGCAACCGCCACATCACCTTCAGGAAATTTATCAGTAACATCATCTGCGATATCATCCAAAGTGATATAATTGCCTTGCGAACGCGCTAAAAATGATTCGGTAATTCCTAAAATATCTCGATTATTCAATTCAATCGGTTGATAACTTGAACAACCGGCATCTATCAATGTGTCTGAAATCATTTCAGCAATATCATCACCTTGTTGAATAATCGGCATTCTTAATCCATAAACTGATGCTCCAACAAATCGTCTTTCTAAAGTCATATTCCCTCCATTAAAAAATATAAAAAGCTCCCTTAAAAAAAGAGAGCTTTTTTTGAAGTTTTAAAATAATAGTTGTTATTCTCATTGTTCTTTTCTTAAAAAAACGTTCAAAAGTAATATATCAAATTTAAAATCCAAAAACAAGAAAAAAGTGGCACATTAATTTTTTTTACCTTTTTAAATTAAAGAGTTGAAAATTATTATTTTAAGAAATTACGACAAACACTTAAATGACCCTTCACGTGTTGTAAATAAAGTTGGGAACTTTACAATTATTCAAGGCGAACATAATGATCGCTTAGGGTATACAGAATATGCTTTTTATAACAAAAATAAAGGCCAAGCCATTATTAGAATAGACTCCCAAACCGGGGGATGTAATATTTGTTTAGGAAAATATAATTTTCATGATGCTCCTCGAGAAGATGAATTTAATGAAGGAGAAAGCTGGATAAAAAATGAGTCTATATTAAAACCCCTCACATTTTCAAAACAACTTATTGAAATTTTTATCCTTTTATGATAAACAGCATTTGTTTTTTATTTTAAAGGAGGAAATATGAAAAAAGTTAATATGGTTGATAGATTAACAAAAGACATTTGCTTTCAAACAATAGCAAATGATCGATTTCGTTTAAGAGCTGCCGGCATTATTATTGAAAACGACTGTGTTTTATTTGCAACAAATGATTCGGAAAAATATTATTACTCCATTGGTGGAGGTGTTGAACTTCATGAAACAATGGAAGATGCGGTTAAAAGAGAAGTACTTGAAGAAACAGGTATTCATTATGAAATTGACAGATTGGCCTTTAT
>JAFXIF010000004.1 GCA_017533325.1 Alphaproteobacteria bacterium | reverse complement strand
TTATTTTCATAGTAAAAAATAAAAAAAACAAAAAAAGGGGACTAAAATGCACGCTTTACCACCACTTATTACCGATTTAACACTTATCGCCGTATATGCCGGAATCACCACTTTAATTTTTAAATGGCTCAAACAACCGGTTGTGTTGGGATATGTGTTGGCCGGTATTATTGCGGGCCCTTATTTTACTCTTGTCCCCTCCGTAACTGATAAAGAAAATATTCAAATTTGGGCCGATATCGGTGTTATCTTCTTACTTTTCGGATTGGGTTTAGAGTTTAGTTTCAAAAAAATTCTAAATGTTGGGAAAACTGCCATTATCACCGGCATGATGAATATTGTTTTCTTGCTTTTCATCGGTTATTTAACCGGTCAAATGCTGGGATGGTCAACGATGAACAGTTTATTTTTAGGCGGTATGATTTCCATGAGTTCAACGACCATTATCATCAAAGCATTTGAAGAATTAAATTTAAAGAAAATGAAATTTACCGATCTTGTGTTCGGGGTTCTCATCATTGAAGATATTGTCGGAATTCTCTTATTGGTTTTATTGCCGACAGTTGCCTTAAGCCAAAGTGTTAATGGAAATGAACTTTTAATCAGCACTCTGAAATTGCTTTTATTCTTAGTGCTTTGTTTCATCACAGGTATTTATCTTATACCAACATTTATGAAAAAAGCCTCCTCTTATATGAATGATGAAACATTGTTAATCGTTTCACTTGGTCTTTGCTTAGCGATGGTTTTGTTCGCAACCTCTTCCGGTTTTTCTTCAGCTCTCGGAGCCTTTATTATGGGGGCAATTTTAGCTGAATCACATCAGGTCAAACGCATTGAACATGTTTTAAAACCGGTTAAAGATTTCTTTGGCGCCGTTTTCTTTGTTTCAGTCGGTATGTTGGTTAACCCTGCCATGTTTATAAAATACGGCGAATCAATTTTATATATTTCAGCCATCGTTATCTTCGGAAAAGTCTTTTTCTCTTGCATCGGATTTGTTATTTCAGGACAAACACCAAGAACAGCAGTTTTGTGCGGTTTTTCATTAGCACAAGTCGGGGAATTTGCCTTTATTATTGCCTCACTCGGGTTAAGTTTAGGCGTGTTATCCGACCATGTGTACCCAACCATCGTTGCCGTTTCCGTTCTGACCACATTTACGACACCGCTCATGATAAAATCTGCCATTCCCTTTTATAATAAAGCAAGGGAGCTTTTGCCTTCAAATGTGAAAGATTTTATCAAACGAACATTGATTCAATCTAACGAAAATAAAGGGGAAGACAATAATGCTTGGAATGAATTATTTAAAAGATATTTCCTGCGTCTTTCCTTGTTTTCAATCATTTTAATCGGCATTATGAATGTATCATTTCATTTAGTTGCCCCATTTTTTAAAAGCATTTTCCCTAATATTTTTGCAAGAATTTTAAATACAGGGCTTACGCTTATTTGCATGGCACCATTTATGAATGCCCTTCTTGTTTTAAAAGGAAAACTTTCAAGACTTTATATTGATCTTTGGATTGAAAAGCAATCAAACAGAACACCTCTTTTAATGTTAACCGCCTTTAAAGTTTTGATTGTAGCACTTTTTTTAATGGTTGTTGTTCACGAACTGTTAACAACCAATCCTTATGTCACCGGATTTTTAGTTGTTTTAACTTTATTCCTTGTATTAAAATCACATTGGGTTTCGGAACAATACATGAAAATTGAAGCAAGGTTCTTAATCAACTTAAATCGTGAACAAATTGAGCAACAAATTAAAGAAACGGAAATTGAGTCCAAAAGCATAAAACAAAAAGAATGGCTGGACTCTTCTTTAGAGGTTATCACATTAACTCTTTTAAAAGAAGCCCCATGGGTTGGAAAAGAACTTAAAGAAACAGAATTCAGAGATAAATATGCCATGAATATTTTCAAAATTATTCGAGGTGAACAAATTATCACGATTCCACGTTCCAATGAGAAATTGTTTGAAGGCGATGTGCTTACTTTTGTTGGAACGCCGAAACAAATCAAGCGTTTTAAAACCATAAATCAAAATAATGGTATTTTAATTAAAGACAGCGACTCTTCCATGATTTTGCATGATTATATTTTAAACCAAAAAAGCGATGCAGAGTCAAAAGATAAAACCATGCTTGTCAGCTGTGCCTTCTTGGTGACTCCGGAATCCGGTCTTGAGCACCATAATATCGTTGATGCACAAATCAGAAATAAAACAAAATGTTTAGTCATTGGTGTTGAAAGAAAATCTTCGTTATTTATCAATCCGGAATCAAATTTTATGTTCAAAGAAGGCGATTTAATTTGGTTGTTAGGCGATAAAAAATCTATGACACAAGAAGTTTTGCACCAAATGGAATTAAACGAAAAATTTTCTGATGATAAACAAGAGGAAGTCAAAATTTCAACGCAATCTGCCTAAACGTCATAAAATCAGCCGATTTTACCTATAAACTCCAAGAAAAAATAAAAAAGACGAAATTTTCTTTTGAAAATAAGTATTTTTTTGTGGCAAGCAACTTTTTTTTTAGCTATAATAAATCAGTTGATTTGTTTTTTTAGGGGAAGAACATGAAAAATTGGAAACGAACACTTCTTGTCGGCCTTGTTTGGGGTTTCTTTTTAATCGGTTGCTGGGCAAGATTTTTCTTTTCTACCAACTGGCAATTAGATATTTTTTCTTTTGGCCACTGGCAGTTTTTATTGGATGAATATAGAAAAGGCTGGGCAATTAAATCAACAAGTGACTGGGTCTTTATTTGCACTTTAGTCGCCTTACCTGTTATCTATATTTGGGGTTGGAAGTATGCTTTGGAAGTCAAATGGATTAACTTATTACACAAAATCACAAACAAAATCATTTACTTTTTCACCGGTAATTCAACACCTAAACAACAAGTCAAACTTTCATTAAATAAAAACTCATCAAAAAATACACGTCCCAAAGCGATGGACAGCTCATTGGTCAGACCTATTGCAAAAAATACGGAACTCAAAGTTCCGGTTGAAGAAGGAGAATATAACTCCCAACAAAATATGGGGCTTAAACCCTCTTTTTCAGATAGCAAACCATCCTTCTCATCAAATCATTCAGGATTTTCATTTGATGAACCGAAAAAGAACTCCTTTTCAGCACCTTTCGATTCGCCCTTTACCGGCGGATTTTCTGCCCCTAGCATGAAACAAAGTTTTTCGATTGCACCGAAACCTTCAGATGAAGATGATTTTGATAAAATTTTATTGGAAGATATTAAACTACCTGAACGAATCCCCCTTGATGAAGATTTAGAAGATATTTTAACTTCAGCAGACTATCAACTTATTCCTCAAGCCAAATTGGGAGATATACCCCTTGATTATTTGGCTGTCGGCAAAAATAAAATTCTTGTTTGTAAAATTGATACAGAAGATGGTGATTGGTTGGCTGATGAAGAAAAATTTAATGGCGAAGATCCTTTATGGTTTTCAGAAAGCTCTCACCGTGTTTCGCCCATCTTTAATTTAATTGAACAAACAGCTAAATTTTCCGAAAGATTAAAAACTTTCGGGTATAATGGAAAAGTTCAGCCTATTTTCATCGTAAAAACAGGAAATATTATTAATGCTGAAGATATGTTAACAACATGGAAAGACCTCAATGTAATGGTATGCAGAACGGATAAAGGGGGTCCTGATGAATTGGACAGTTTCGCAGATACCATTTTGCCGGATTCACAACCGGATGAAGAAATAATGACAATTGTGCAAAATGCTTTATAGGAGACTAAAATGGCTTTCAAAAGAGATAGCGCATATGAAGATCAAACTAAATATGTTTTATGGATACTTTGGACCGTCATTGCTGCTTTTGCTGCACTTTATGTGTTAATGCTTTTGATGATTCCGTTAAGACATCTTTTAAACACGGAATTAAGCATTGTATCTTGGACACATATTCTTGACTTTTGGAAAAGAAATTGGGATGATACAACGAAATTAATTGTTGGCTATTCTGCTGAAATCAAAAGATTTTCCCATAATCCGAATCCAAGAGCAACGGATTATCTTATTTTTGTGCCGTTTCTAGCTTTTTTCCTTATTTTTATTGGTGGATTAATCCGTAACCCTTATGAATACATGCCAAAAATTTTCGGCGGTGGTCGTATGGCTGAATACGGCGACATTAAAAAGATGAAACTTTTTGACGGATTTTGCATTGTTTTGGGTCGTTTTAAGGGTAAATTAATGAAAATGCCCGAAACACTTTCTTGCCTTGTTGTTGCCCCTCCGGGAACCGGTAAAACTGTCGGTGTTGTGATTCCGACTATTTTAGAATCTCCAACTTTAAGCCTTATTGTTAACGACCCTAAGCCGGAGCTTTGTTATAATACAACGGCTTACCGCGCAACAATTGGTCCGGTTTTCGTGATTAACTGGGGAGCTCAAGATGAACCTGAAAAAGGAATCTTTTATCCGAGCTGGAACCCTCTTTCAGCTTCATGTTTACCACCATTAGGCAGTGATCGCGAAAAATATATTGACTCTATGGTTGCCGTTTTGGTTGAAGAACCAAAAGGTGGTGCAGATCCGCACTGGTCTAAAACAGGGCGAAATGCCATGGCCGGGTTCTTGCAATTTATTTCAAGCAAGTGTGAACGCGCTCGCGCGAATGACTACTTCATTAATAAGTTAATGGAAGGAAATTTTGATCAGGAGGATGCCAATGTTTTGGCAACTTATTATGATGGCATGAATGATCAATCCGCTCAATTAGCTTTAACTGCTCTTCAAAAAGGTGAATTAACCGTTGATAATTATGCGCCTATCGGAACATGGGAAGGACTACCGGAACAATGGCAAGGAAATGAGCCTTGTATTGCCATGATTTTTGACTGGTTGACCGAATCTCAAATGAAAATTGCAGCCGATATTAAACGGCGGTCTGATGAAGGGGATCAAATGGCGATGATGGCAGATCCAATGCGCGATTTATTGGATTTGGCCGTTAAAGAAGCAACTCGCTTTGCTTATGCCCACCGTGCTGTTGTTGAAATGAACCAACTTTCAGGAACACCAGACAAGGAACGCGGGTCAATTCTTTCAACAGCTTTAACAGGTATTAACATCTTTAAAAACTCGGCTGTTCGTATGAGAACAAAATTCAGCGATTTAACATTCCGCGATTTACGAGGACTTCAAGATCCAATCAGTGGAGAAGTGAAACCTGTTTCTGTTTATCTTTCCGTTAATCAGGTTGATGCTCGTTCCATGAACGTGATTACCGGTATTTTTGTTGAATTAATGAGTTCATTCTTAATTTCAAACCCACCAAATTTTGTTGGAACTGATGGCATTAAATCTGGTCCATATCCTGTTTTATTCGTTCTTGACGAGTTCCCTCAAATGCCAAAACTTGCCGCTGTTAAAGACGGACCTGCCGTTGGTCGTGGTCAAAAAGTTGCCTACTTACTTATCGGACAGGATTTAGGTCAGATTTCCGGGCAATATGGTAAAGATGACCTTGAAACAATTATTACCACAACGGCAGCTAAAGTTATTTTGGCACAAAACAATGAACAAACGGCTGAACGTTTCTCAAAAATGATTGGGACAAAAACAATTGAAGTGGCCTCCTCAAGCCGAACAGAAGGTGTTTCACAACAAACCAATCCGTTTGCGGCAAATATCTCCAGATCACTTCAAAGTTCCAGTGTTGTTGGGGCTTCCGACATGATGAGTTTGGAAAAAACAAAACAATATGTGTTATTCCAAGGCTTTTTAAACAGACCGATTTTGGCAGATGCCCCACGCTGGTTCTTAGATAAAGGAATGCGTAAAAAATGCGAAATGGGAGCTTCACCATGGGTTCCATATTGGATTGTGGCTCAACGTGAAAATACCGATATGCAAACACTTAAAATTATCATGAAGGGTCAAATTGATGATTTAGATGAAGAATTGAAAGGTGCTTAATGGATAACAGAATAAGTCTTTCAGATTTAAATAATGATGATTCCTTGCTTTCTTGGGACGATCTTTTCGAACAAGAAAAGCAAGAGGAAGAACCATTTATTGATAAAGACTTTTTTAAATCCCTTGAAGCCTTAAGCAAACAAGAAGAAGCAAAAGAAAAACCGCCTCATGATCAATCATATTGGGAAAATTTATTTAACGAAATGAATTTCCCCGGAATGGATTTGATGGCGGTTACATATTTTTCTTCCTCTTTAAATAATCCGATTGACACGCATATTAGAATGCGCCGGTTGATTAGAGATTTTGCCCGTTTACTCAGTTATAATTATGTGATGGATTTGCGCTCAGCCGGTCTTTCGGAAGAAGCTATTTTTTATATGAAAAAAGGGAAGATTCCCGAAAATTACACCGTTCATTTAAAATATCCATTGGAATATGGCGGATCACTTGATTTTAACAATATGGTTCTTATTCAAGATAAACCTTTTCACGATATGATACACACATACATTGACAAGCAACTTATCTCAGAAAAAGGAGTAGAATATCCTTCTTTATTATATGTTCCGGTTCCTGTCGGTAAAGTTTATGTTCCCTTCTCTTTGTTTACAGGTTCAGGCGGTAAAAACAAACAAGACCGTAGCGTTTATGCCGGATATTCATCAGCAGCCTTAAATAAAATTGCACTTAAAAGTATGCCGGGGAGATAAATATGCGAATTTTGCATCAGGTTTTAAAAAAAATATATCAAGACTATGCCGTTTTTTTTCCACCGGCGAAATTAAGCGAAATACAAAAAGTCAATTTTGAACTTTCACAAACAGGGCTGGCCTCTCTGCCCCAAGATTATATTGATTTTTTAATGATGACAAATGGTCTTTTTCATAATGGTTTAGAAATGTTTTCAACAACAGAGCATGAGCGCGATAAAGGGGCCTTTTTTCATCGCAGCATCATGCAAATGCAAAAACTTTTCAGCCAAAATCCAATTTTAAAAAATAAAATTATGCTCGCTCAAGCACCTGAAGAATTTGTTGTATATGATTTCCAAAAAAAAGAGTATCAACTTGTCGATCGATACTCTTATACTGTTTTTCTTAAACTTCCAAATTTATTAGATGTATTTTATTATTACACAAAACCAGTTTTAGATAAATAAATTTATCTTTCGATGACCCCTCTAAAATTAGAATACTCTTCCTCTTCTTCAGAAGGATATTCTTCGGTTTCACCCTCATTTGGTCCCTCTAAAATATCTTCATTTGGAATTTTGCGAACCGAAAGAGGTTTAATTGTCGGCATATCATCCGTTTCAAAACGAGAGACATATTCATAAGCTCTTGCAACTCTTAAAAAAGCTTCTTTTGCGGCTTGCATTAATGTAGCATGATCATCAACAGAAATATCCGGTCCAAAAGATTGATTGATTTGTTGTAAAGCCTTTACATATTGTCGTGAGGCAGGTAAAAGTTTTGCCACAATTTCAATATGAGGATTGTTTTCATAAACAATTTCAATCCGCTCTTGCATTTCTAATGCTTGTTTTACAAACGCCTGAACTTGTTTTCTGTCTTCAAAATACAAATCTCTTACTGCTTCATCCACAGATTCATTTGCTTTTAAAACAGCTAAACGGGATTGTTCCATTAATTGAATATATTGCGCATCAGTTAAACTTTCTTTTACCGATAATTGGTTAACAACAGATAAGGCATCTTTAGCGTTTTGCAATAAATAAGAGGCCGATTCATTATCTCCGGCATAAAGTTTTTTCTCTGCCGTTTTAACAGCTGCTCTAGCCTCTTCTATGGCAACTTGAATTCGTTCTGCGCGTTCATTCGAACTGATTGCTGCAAGCTTTTCTTTTTCTTTTTGAAGTGCCTCAGCAATTTTAGTATTATCTTTTTCAACAAGATCTTCAACCGCATTTGATAAATCAACAAAATTTGTTAAATAAACAGGGGCACTTGTTTTTCCTTTAAGTGAAAGAGCAAATGGAGGCAAATCTGCATAAGATGCCAAAGAAATCGGAACTGAAACATCTATTTCTTTTTGTGGCATATTATAAATAATTTGCATAGGATTAGAATAGAATCCCTCCGCTTTTAAAGAAGTATCCATCATTTTCAAAATACCATTATCAATGGTGAAATTTCCACTCAGGGATTCCAATGTTGTTTTTCCTGTTGTTAAAAATCTTGAAATTTCAGTATCAAATTCATGTTTCGGACGTCTCTCTTGAATTGTTTTTTGAATTAATGGGGTAATTTTTTGCAAATCTGCACCCACAAACATCGGATGCATTATTTGTAATTTACCACTTCCGCCCAAATTTTTTCTCATTTCAACAGGCGATTTTCCCAGAGAATTTATTTTTCCTGATAATGTTAACACCCCACCACCAAAAGATGTTTTTGAAGAAGTCAAGAGATTGGGTGTTAATTCTAAACCCGCCAAATTGATATCCATTTTCATTTGCGGCACACCACTCCAAGAAATCGAACCATTAACTTTTAATGACGAACCTTCATTTGAAGGAACTCCGGACAATTCATTTAAAGAAAGCATTTTATCTTGAATAGATAAATCGACAATAGCATTTTTAAGTTCTTTGGCGTTAAATAAAATTTGTCCCGTTTCAAGACGTAATTTAACTTGCCATAAATCTAATAATGAAAAATCAAAAGCTTTTTCACCAAAACGCCCCTCTTCAAAAATATGAATAAATTCTTTTACCATATATTTATCAAAATCAAATGAAGGTGTTTTAAGGACTATATCAATGATTTTTTGAGACGAAGTATTCTTTAAACTTCCTTCAGCTTCAATATGATTAACCCCAATTTGAATATCTGAAGCTTTAAATTTCATATCATCAGCAGAGCCATTCATTAATCCCTTAAAAATTAAATCTCCCTCAAGGGCATTATTAATTTTATCCGTCATCACAACATCTTTTAAAAACTTTTGAAAACTCGGATACGTTAATTCAACTTTTAAATCTTTGGCAAACGGCACATTGTTTTCAAAATAAATATCCCCATCCAAAATCGTTTCAAGTTCACCAATTTTTGTCGAATAATTCCCCGTCCAATTATTGTTATCTTCAGATACCGTTAAATTAACAGAAAGTTTATCTTCATTATTTAAATATGGATTATAAGAAACCAAGTTTGCTCTATCTAAAAACAGTTTTAATTCTTTTGAAGAGAAATCCAACCGCAAAGAATTAATTTTTTGTTCCGGTGTTGCAACTTTATCAATTTCAGCAGAAGATAAAACAGAAGCCATAGCAGCATCCGTTACTCTTAATTGAGTTAATTTTAACAATCCGTTTTCCAAAGAACCTTCAAGCTTAACTTTCCGCATAGGCAAATTAAAAGCCGTCACCTCTTTCATATCAAGAGTAACTTTCCCATTTTTTCCAGTTAAAAAAGAAGCGTTTTGAAAATAAGATTTAATCATCGGCAAAAGGGTAACCAAATCTGATTTTTCTTTTGCCGGTTTATAGCCGACATATTTATCTAAATCAAAATTTTCAACTGAACCGGTAAATCCGATAAACGGTGTTTGAGCCTTCAAATAATCCAATTTTCCTTTGATGTAACCGCCATCGGTTTCAAAACGCTCAATATCTATGTTTATATTATCTCCGATATAAAGAATATTTCCTTCAAACGCGGCTTTTTGCAAAACATTCGGCGCCATTTTTTGAATATTGATATATTTTGAAAGAAGCGTTCTTAAATTTTTGGATTCACCACTGACAATTAATGACCACCCGTTTTGTTCATCTTGACTTAAAGACCCGCCGGTTGCAAAAATATTTGTTTCTCCATCTAAAACAGCTTTTAATGTATGAATAATAATTCGATCGGCTTTTTTTGAAAGTGAAAGTGAAAAATCATTAACGGTTTGTGTCCCTTTAGTTATTTTTTGTGCATTTAATTTTAAATCATAATCAGGAGTGTTTGCATCGGTTAAATTTGTTTTTTCAACTGCTTCAATCAAATCTTTCCAATCAACCGTGTTAAAATGATTAATATCTATACCGGCTGTATAAAAAAGTTTTCCATCTTTATCTTCTCTGGACAATGAACCGGATATAGCAACTGAAGAGTCTGTTTCGCCAAACCTAACTGTAAAATTTTTAATACTATCAAATCCATTTTGAGAAACATAACTCAGACCGCCTGTTGCCGGTATATTTAAAGCTGAACTTAAAGGCTTTAACCCTAATTCTTTTAAAATTACGTTTGGCCGTTCAACAGAAAAAGAACCATCTGCCGTTATGGATGTCCCTTTCGCGCCTTGAGAAATCATTTCACCTGTTAGATCAAGTGTTAATGATTTATCCTTTGCTTTAATGGATAAATTAAAAGGTGCCGGCGTATCAATAATCAATTGTTCTAATTTTAAGTCAGTCACATATTCATTTTCGGCCCGTTCAACAAACCCGTTAAAAGAGTAAGGGCCTTGAAGGGTATCCATCGTAACTTTTCCATTAATATTTGTCAGTTCAACTTTTGCATTTGTTAACTGATTCAAATAATTAACAACCCCATTCTCAATTTCAAGATTATCAATACGAGTATTCATTAAATCGGAAGAAAAACCAAGAGAGTTATCTTCAAGAGCTTTTTTCGATAAAAAATTAAAGTCCCAATTCACGTGTTGAGAATCAATCCTTTCCAAATAAAGCACTGGATTTTCAAGTTTAATTTTATCAATAACAATCGGTTTATTGAGCAACGATTTCCATGTCAACTGAATGGCAATTTTTGGAATAGTTACCATCACGCCTCTTGTTGACCCCTTTGAACTTGACAAAGAAACATCGTTAAAAATAATTTCCGGCGAAGGCATCCAAGAAACATGCGTTGAACCCATTACATTAAACTCGCGCCCTGTCGCTTCACTAACAATTTTCACAATGCTTTTTTGAAAATTATCCGCATTAAAAGAACGAGCCAAAAAATATCCAACGCCGCCCGCAATTAACAATACCAGAAATAAAACCGTTAATAAAAACTTTTTCATGATGTCTCCGATAAAAAAAAGAAAGTCCCCAATTTACCTTTTTATCTTTTTCTACTATACCATAACTTTTTGAAGTTTCAAGCTGTTTTTTAAATATTTTTTTTCCAAAAAAACGGTAAAATTAAAATCAAAATTGCAACAAATTCCAAACGTCCTAACAACATAAGGAAAGAAAGAACATATAAAGCACCACTTGGCAAAGCCCCGAATGTTTTATCCGGACCGATATAGTCACCTAATGCGGGGCCGATATTTGACAAAGCACTCAAAGCTCCTGAAAAAGAGGAAACAAAATCCAATTGAAAGAGCGAAAGCACAAGCGTTCCAATAAACAAGCACAGAAAATAAAGACCAATATAAGTTAAAACCCCGAAAACAACATCTTCTTCTATCGCTTTATTTCCGTATCTCGGAACAAAAACACCATGAGGACGCGCAGTTGATTTTAATTTGGAATGAATAATTTTAAAAAGAACGGAAAGACGAAACATTTTAATTCCGCCACAAGTTGATCCGGTGCACCCTCCTGGGAGCATCAACACCATAAAAAACGCCATAGCCCATGAGCCCCACAACTGATAATTATCTAATGTAAAACCTGTTGAAGTCAAAATAGAAGCTACCGAAAAAACCGTTGTTCTTAATATATTTTCAAGAGAATCATTGTTAAAAGAAACAGCCGCCCAACGTAGCGCACCCATAAAGAAAACAAATCCGATAAATGAGAAAAAATAAAGCTTTATTTGATCATTTTTACGAATAGGGTCTATTGAGCCGAAAAATAAATAAACACTAAACATTAAAGGCAATCCGCCCCAAAACATAAAGAGAGACAAAACCCATTCAATTAACGGACTGTTAAAATAAGCAATAGAGGCATCATGCGTTGAAAAACCACCGGTAGCAACAACACTCATAGCATGATTAACAGCATCAAACAAGGTCATTCCCGCCAATTTCAAACAAACAGTAGCCAAAATTGTGAATAAACAAAAATAAACCAAGATAGAAAGCACATTTTGAAACATTGTTGGCGCATCTCGATTACTTTCACCGGACACTTCAATATTAAAAAGTTGCATACCACCTGTTCTCAAGGTTGGCAAAATCAAAATTGCAACAACCAAAATGCCTAAACCACCCATCCAATGCGTTAGTGAGCGCCACAATAAAACACCCTCAGATAAAGAATCTAAATTACGAAAAATAGTGGCCCCTGTTGTTGTCAAACCGGAAACGGATTCAAAAATGGATCGGGCAAATCCTAAATCATAAAACGAAAAAAAGTATGGCAGCGCACAAAAGAAGATATAAAAAAGCCAAACAAGCGTTGTGGTCACAAACATTTCTTTCGTTTTAAGAACACCCTCTTGTTTTTCGGTTGAAAGAAGTAAAACGCTTCCGGCGGCAACGGTTAAAGCCGCTGTTACTGCAAAAATTTTAGCTGATTTTATATGCCCTAAAAAATAATCCAATCCTGCCGGAAATAACATCATAAATCCGCATAAAACCACCATAAATCCTATAATCGAAAAAATCGATTGCCATTTCATTTGATTACTCCCTAAAATTTAAAGATATTTTAATTTTATTTCTTTTCAAAATCAATAAAAAAGTGTAAAATCCTTTTAAACCGGAGAAAAAATTATGTATTTTGACGCGCATTTACATTTAATTGATGAAAAAGAATTATTGTCGGCATATCAAAAAAACATCAAAGGATTTATTATCAATGCCACAAAAGAAAACGAGTGGGAAAAAATAATTTCCCTTTCAAAAAAATATACCTTCGTTCAAGCAGCTATCGGAATTCATCCATGGTTTATTGAAACAGCTTCTCCTGACTGGGAAGAAAAAATGGCGCTTATGCTTCAAAATAATCCGTCATTAATGATTGGTGAAATAGGATTGGACGGATTAAAGGACAACATAAAAAAACAAGAAGAAATTTTTTTAACATCTCTTTGTTTAGCACAAAAATTCAAACGAAGTGTTCATATTCATGCTGTTAAATCATGGGATAAAATTTTATCACATCTTAAAGAGTTTTCAGATGTAACTTATTTGTTTCATAGGTTTAACGGCTCTAAAGAAATTATTCAAGAACTTAAAAAATATAACTGTTGGTTTTCTTTGTGCACTCAAAAAAATGTTGAGTTTTTGCCCATTGATAAAGTTTTAACTGAAACAGATTGCAACCAAGATATTTATCCATCAAACCAACTTATTCAACTTGTGGATAACTTTACATTGCCCCTTCAGCAAATAGAAAAAAATTTTTATAATTTCATTAAAAAATCGGAGAATTAAATGGTTCAAAATAAAGATACACGAACAGCGCTTTTACTTGGCACTGAAGGCGTTAAAAATTTAAAGAATGCACATGTTTTGGTTGCCGGATGCGGTGCTGTCGGCGGCTTTGCTCTTGAAGCTTTGGCAAGAGCCGGAATTGGGAAATTAACCATTGTTGATTTTGATACATTTGATGAAACAAATTTAAACAGACAACTTTTTGCAACAATAAACACTCTTGGGAAAAACAAAACAACGGCAGTTAAAGAAAGATTGCTTTTAATAAATCCCCATTTAAAAATAACAGAAAAAAATATCAAAATTTCTTCGCAAACAATGGATGAAATTTTTAATGAAGAATATAATTTTGTTATTGACGCCATTGATTCGGTTAATGCAAAAAGTTTATTCATTGAAGAAATTTTAAAAAGAAAAATCCCCTTTATTTCAGCAATGGGGGCAGCACTTAAAACCGATTTAAGCAAAATTAAAGTTTCCTCTTTTCATAAAACAATTGAATGTCCGCTCGCTGCTTTTGTTCGAAAAAAATTAAGACAACGCGGTGTTTCGCTTAAATTTCCCGTTGTTTTTTCAAGCGAATGTGTTTCAGATAAAAAAGCACTTGCTCCGGAAAAAGATATTGAAACAAACAGAAGAGCCATGGGCTCACTTGTAACCGTTACGGGGATTTTCGGATTAATGTGCGCCCATGAAGCTATTTTATTTTTAACTCAAAAAGAATAATTATTTTTCAAAAATAAGTCCCTCTTTGGTTGCTGAAATTTTAATTACATCTCCTTCACTAAACGACCCGGATAAAAGTTTAAATGCCAGTTGATTTTCAACTTCTTGCCTGAACAATCGTTTTAATGGTCTGGCCCCAAACTCTTCATCATATCCTCGTTCAGCAAGCCATTCTTTAGCCGATTCTTGCATTTCAATTGAAATATTTTTTTCTTTAACACGCTTTTGTAATCGATTTAATTCAATATCAACAATTTTTCTGATTTCTTCTTTTTTAAGCGGGTGGAAAACAATAATTTCATCTAACCGATTAATAAATTCCGGTTTAAAAAAGGTTTTAAGTTTCGGAAGAATTTCTTTTTCGTCAACGCCTGTTACTAAATTAGACGTTAAAATCAAAAACGTGTTTTTAAAATCAACTTTCCGACCCTGCCCATCTGTTAAATGTCCTTCATCTAATACTTGTAATAAGACATTAAAAACATCAGGATGCGCTTTTTCAACCTCATCAAATAAAACAACTTGATAATGCCGCCGGCGAACAGCTTCCGTTAACACACCGCCCTCATCATATCC
>JAFXIF010000043.1 GCA_017533325.1 Alphaproteobacteria bacterium | reverse complement strand
TTTAAACGCGGAGAAATAGAGAGAAATTATAGAGGGTAGGTCGGGAGTTTCGGGGGGAGATAGAGAGAGTCTTGGAGGTTGGAGGAGTGTAGGGTGGTAGGGTGTGGTTTGGGGTAGGTGTTGCTGCTTCGAACAGCCGGTGTGCAAAAAATGTTTTAAGCGGCACCTATGGGCGATTGCATCTCCTTTATGTCCCCCTCCGCTAAACGCTTCGATTTTGGACACCGCAGTCGATGAATACCCTCATATCTGCCAGCTTAAAACCTTTTTTTCACTCATCACACATATTAGAGGCGCCCGAACAGAGCCATCACATAGGGATAGGGTGTCAGTAAAGATATCTCATAGGTTAGAGGGACCCAACCGGATACATCACAAAAGGTCGGAGCGACCCCGAACAAACGCATCATAAAAAAAGGTGTCTGCCCTTAATAAAAAAAAGGCCTTAAGCAATAAAGAAAATATTAAAAAATGCTTAATATTCAATAAGATATAAAATTTTTTGAAAAAAAATAAAAAAATATGCTATAATATCCCTATAAGTTCAGTTATTTTATGGAGGGAAACATGACAATGGGACTTGGCGCATATTATTTAAGAAAAGCTCTTGAATTAGGGGATATGGATCTTTTAAAAGAGGTATTATCGCCCTTTTTATCGGACAAACCTGTTAAGCCGAAGAAAATTAAGCCAACTGAAGTTATTTCAGCTGAGGATTTAAAAGGCGTTCTTTTATATCCATATCCTGGTGATTTGCTTTATAAAGCAGCAAAAAATGATAATCCAGAAATGCTTGATGTTTTTATGAAAGGGATTAATCAGGCGGTTAAAGATCCCGAACTCAAACATAAAATTTATCGATGTGGAATTCATCCTTTTGAATTAGAGGGGGATGCTAAAACCGTTCAACGTTTTGTTGATAATGGATTTCAACCGACTGCTGAAGAAATTGATTGCGCCTTATTTCGCAGTTATAAACCGAACGTTTTGCAAGTTTATATAGATAATGGAGCCGTTGAAAGATCAAATCCTTGTCAATTAGCGCGCAGTTGGATGGCTGGTGTCACAAGATTTGGATTGCCAGAGGAAGAACGCAAAGATATTTTAAATAATTTGATTTCTCATGGCATGGATATCAAAAATGAATATATTTTACATTCAACGTTAGATCCATATCTTGATTGGAAAAAAGAAGCTTTTCAAGAATTGATTGAAGCTGGGGCGCCAATTGTAACGGAACGCACCTCTATTGATCCATTAATAACGGCATTAAGTCAAAAAAAATTAGCGGCAGCTGAAGTTTTGATTGATAAAACACCGCCTGAAAAATTGCATACGCCAGATATGTATGGGGTAACACCCTTGATGATGGTTGCATCTAATCCACATTATCAAATCCGCAATTTGTTGGAAAAGTTGGTTCAAAAAGGAGCAGATATTAACGCTGTTGATAATGATGGAAGAAATGCGTTGATGCATGTGTGTAGTGAAGACACGGCTGAAGCCTTAATTAAAATGGGAGCTAATGTTTTACAAAAAGATAAACAAGGCCGATCTGCTGATAAGGTAATTGCCTCTCAACGACCATATTATGGCGGTTGGGGTTGTATAACAGCGGCTGAAGCAGTTCAAAAACATATTGAAAAAATAAACCAGTCACGTTCAATGCCTGTTGATAAATCAACTTCAAGGTAATGGTTTTTGATGAAATTATGAAAAAAGAGAGTCTGAACAACTCTCTTTTTTTTATTTATTAATGATAAGAATAAGGGCTTGCTTCAGGTTTATCAGAAACTGTTTCTTTTGTCATATTTGAAGAAGGGCTTTTGTTTGCCAAAGCGTCTTCTTGAGCTGCGGGTTTTTCTTCAACCGGTTTTTCCATGGCCCCGGTTGAAAGATCCTGAATAACGTGCTCTGTGACAGAAGAAACAGGCTTTGCCTCTAAATCATTCAAAGCATTGATAAGGTCATTATCTTGGCTTTTTAAAATCAAAGAGCGGGCATTCCTTTCTTTTTCATCTTGATAATCAATTAAAATATCAGGGGTTTTTAAAAGCTCAAGCGCGGCTTCTTTTTGATGATGCGCAAGCGCCAAAATGAGTGGAGTTGTTTTAAATTCCGCCTCTGTGTCATTCACATCAAACCCCTTTTGAATCAATGGTTGAATAAGGGAGGCTTTGTTTTTAATGGCGGCTAAATATAATAAATTCCAGCCGTTATTCGTCCTGAAATTTGAATTAAGTTGAGGTGTTTGATTGATAAGCGAGAGGGCTTTTTCATCATTGTCTTCATTGAGCGCTAAAATAATTGCAAATTCGGGATGCGTTTGCGCCATAAAGGCGGTCAATTCTTCTTGAGTCGGCTCTTTATGGGACTCATTTCCTTCATCATCTTCTTCTATTGTTTGTTTGCTCGGATCCGTTTCAACGGCGCCTGCTTGAATTAAAAGATTTTTGATTTCTTCATCTTGTGTTAAATAAATAGAATTTTGGGCCATTTTTTCTTTTTGCACTTCATCTTTCGTGGCGCTTAATATATATTCGACCACTTTTTTTTCGCCCATGCCGGCAGCAATATCCAATGCATTTTCATGATAGGCATTTTCTTGATTGACGTTCGCGCCTTTTTCGGCCAAAAATTTCATCATATCGACATGACCTGCATAAGCGGCCCAAAGATAAGGCGTTAATCCCGCATGGTTTTTTGCTTCCAAATCGGCGCCTTTCTCAATCAAAGCTTTTGCCATTTCAATTTGACCCAATCTGGCGGCATACATAAGTGCGGTCCACCCGTCTTCATCTTTTTGGTTCACATCTTGAAGCGATTGAATTTCAGTTAAAGCCTCGTCAAAGTTTTGATTTTTAAGAGATTGAAAAAAATCAGCTTTTGCTTGAAATGATAAGATAAATAAGGAAAAAACGCCATATAAAAGAGCTTTTTTCATTTTAAACTCCTGTTTAATTAAACTTTATTTAAATATCATCATAACTTGAGTTAAAATAAAAATCAATAATTTATTTTCAGTCCATTAGAATCTATATAAACTTTTATGATGTCTTTTTGATAAGGGTCTAATTTTTGACTCATCTTCTTTTTTTCTCTTTTTTTTATCAGTTTTTTTTAGGGGAGTTCTTTTTTTTTAAGACTTTTATTCCCAAAATTTGGTTTTTCCTGTTTTTTCTTAAAAAAATCAGGGTGTAAGCGGACTTTTTTTAAAGTCTTTTTTTTAACTTTAATCTGAAAGGATTTTTTATGTCAGAAAATTTAAAATATGATTCACTTTTTGCTTTTACCGTTGAAAGCCGTTCCAAACAATTGGCTGATAACATGAGCCAAAACAATGCGCTTATCAATCGTTTGAAAGAACGCGGAAAAATCAAACCGATTTCCGGCGGTAGCAAAATTTTGGAAGAGCTTGAATACGGCGAAGGCGATGCTTTTTGGTATTCCGGCTATGATACAATTGATTATCAAGATAAACAGTTGTTCACGGCTGCCGAATATCAAATTAAACTTTGTGCCGTTCCTGTTGCCGTTTCCGGCGAAGATATGCTTAAAAACTCCGGAAAAGAGCAAATTATCGACTTGTTTGAAAAAAGAGTTGATAATGCTTGTAAAACCATTGTAAATCAAATGGGTAAAGCGGTTTATTCGGACGGAACGGGATCTGACGGTAAAGAAATCGGCGGTCTTCGCTTATTGGTTGCCGATTCTCCTTCAACAGGCACGGTCGGAGGCATTGACCGCTCTTTAGCAGGTAATGAATTTTGGCGCAATAAAGCCAAAACAAGTGCGTTAACAGGCGAAAATATCTTAGAAGAAATGAATAAAATGTATTTATCTCTTTCAAGAGGCTCGGACAGACCGGATTTAATTGTTGCTGATGAAACGCTTTATTCTTTATATGAAAATGCGCTTCAACCGCATCAACGCTTCACAAATGCCAAAACGGCCGAAGGCGGATTTATGAACTTGAAGTTCAAAGGCGCTGATGTGATTTTTGACGGGGGACAAGGTGGAAATTGTCCGGAAAATCACATGTATTTCTTGAACACAAATTATATCTACCTTCGCCCGCATAAAGACAGAAATATGACGGTTGTCGGCGGTGAAAGAATGGCTGTTAACCAAGATGCATTCTATAAAATTATCGGTTGGGCAGGGAATATGACTATGTCAAATGCCGCTCTTCAAGGGGTGTTAATCAACGGTTAAAGGCTTTTTGTAAGTCAAATTCCAATTCATTTTGAGTGATGAAGGTGAAAGGAGGATTAAAACCCCTTCTTTCATCTTTTTTCTTGCATTTTATAAATTTATTTGTTAAGATAATAAAAAATAATGAAAATGAAGGGGGTATCATGGCAACAAAACTTAAACAAGTTCCGAAATTAAAAGGAAAATCTCATCATGTTTTTGCAGGTTCTTTTCAAGAGCCGATGATTTCTTATGATGAAACAAATACACCTCGTTCCCTTCAAATCAAAGGGCTTGGCCTCAAATGCGCTCAAGCGCATCAAATCAAAATGGAAGTGGATAAAACCATTCGGCTGTTTAATTACAAAAAAAAGTAAAATTTATTTAAAAAAAATTTGATTTTCTATTGATTTTTCGAAAAAAAAAGTGTATAAATAACCGTCCTTTAATTTTAAGGGGCGTTTATTTTAATTTTTAACAAATACACATGTAAGGCGGCGGGTCAAAAAAACTTTTTTTTATGAAACGCTTTCCGGTGTAAGAAATCTTTTTCTTATATCATGCTTTACAGAGGTTTAACCGGAAAAAGAAAGGAAATATTATGTCTTTACCAACAATTACAATTCGTCAATTAATTGAAAACGGCGTTCATTTTGGTCATAACGCTCGCAGATGGAATCCGAAAATGGGACCATATATTTATGGTGTTCGTGAAGGAGTTCATATCTTAGACTTAACTCAAACACAACCGATGCTCACACGCGCTTTGCAAGCTGTTCGTGATGTTGCAGCTAAAGGTGGCAAAATCTTATTTGTCGGAACAAAAATGCAAGCTCAAGAAGCTATTGCAGATGCAGCAACACGTTGCGGTCAATTTTATGTGAACCATCGTTGGCTTGGCGGTATGCTCACAAACTGGAAAACAATTTCTTCAAGCATCAAACGTTTGAAAGACATTGACGCCAAAACAGAAAAAGGCGAATTAAACGGTTTGACGAAAAAAGAAAAATTAAACATTTCTCGTGAACGCGAAAAATTGTTTGCTTCATTGGGTGGTATTCAAAACATGAACGGTCGCCCGGATTTAATCTTCGTTATTGATGTTCCAAAAGAAGATTTGGCTATCAGCGAAGCTAAAAAATTGGGTATTCCTGTTGTTGCTATTTGCGACTCAAATGCAAATCCGGACGGAATTGACTTCCCGGTTCCGGGTAATGATGACGCTTTGCGCGCAATCAACTTATATTGCGACTTGGTCAGTGCTGCTGTTTTAGACGGTATGCAAGCTGAACTTAAAGCCGCCGGTGTTGATTTGGGCGCCGTTGTTGAGCCGGTTGCAACTGAAACAGCTCAAGGCTAATTTTTTAATCAAGGAGGTGGGGCCTCTCATCTCCTTTTTTTCATAACCTATATTTATAAGGAGCAAAAAATGGCAGAAATTACAGCAGCTTTAGTTAAAGAACTGCGTGAAAAAACAGGTGCCGGTATGATGGAATGCAAAAAAGCATTGTCTGAAACAGGCGGCGATTTAGAAGGAGCAATTGACTTTTTGCGTAAAAAAGGTCTTTCCGTTGCTGAAAAGAAAGCAGGACGCGTTGCCTCTCAAGGGTTGGTCGGTGTTGTTGTTGAAGGAGAAAAAGGCGCTATCGTTGAATTGAACTCCGAAACAGACTTTGTTGCCAGAAACGCTGAATTCCAAGCAATGCTCAGCAAAATGCTTGGCGCTGCTTTAGCCACAAAAGGTGATGTTGAAAGCATGAAAAAAGAAATGGTTGACGGCAAATCAATCGAAGATACATTAACGGAACTTATCGCAAAAATCGGCGAAAATATGAGCTTGAGAAGAGCTGCTTTCGTTGAAGTTGAAAACGGTGTTGTTGTTCCGTATATGCACACAGCCGTTGTTCCGAACCAAGGTAAAATCGGCGTTTTGGTTGCTTTGGAAAGCCAAGGGGACAAAGCCGCTTTAACAGAACTCGGCAAAAAAATTGCAATGCATATTGCTGCTTCTTCTCCAAAATTCTTGGCGGTTGAAGATGTGGATGCAGACACGCTTGCTCATGAAAAATCCATTTATGAAGAACAAGCCAAAGCCAGCGGGAAACCGGCAAACATCATTGAAAAAATGGTTGAAGGCCGTATCCGTAAATTCCATGACGAAGTTGTTCTTTTGGAACAAGCTTTCATTATGGATCCGGATCAAAAAGTTAAAGCCGTTGTTGCTGCAGCAGCTAAAGAATTGGGCACAGATGTCAAATTATCTTCTTTCGTTCGCTTTGCTCTTGGCGAAGGTATCGAAAAGAAAAATGAAGACTTTGCTGCCGAAGTTGCAAGTTGCATGAAATAATCTGGTCGGGCCACTTGGATGCCGTAAGTTAAAATACGGCTCTAAATGCCAACTCACAACAAAAACGCCTCCTTTATGTATAATCCATACACTTTTAGGAGGCGTTTTCATTATTATTTGGCTATTTATCATCCGTATTTTAACGCATCACAAAACATTGAAGTAGCCTTAATGATTTTTTTATAACATCACAAAGCATTTTAAAAAACGTCACAATTGCCAACTCACAACAAAAACGCCTCCTTTATGTATAGTCCATATACTTTTTAGGAGGCGTTTTCATTATTATTTGGCTATTTATCATCCATATTTTAACGTATCACAAGGCATTTGTGTAACCTTAATGTTTTTTAGAAAGGAATCTAAGGCGAAGCGATAGCCCATGAGATGACATGAAAATGTCAAGCGAATGGTTGCGTGCTGAAAGGGGCCCAAAATAAATTTTGGGAATATCCAAATTGCCAATCTCAAGTATGAGTTTATACTAGTCGATTGTCAATTCCATCCTTATCTCCTCTTTTAAAACCGTTTTTTTACGCATACCACAATGCAAAAGGGGCGTTAAAATTGCCAACTCACAACAAAAACACCTCCTTTATGTATAGTCTATATACTTTTTAGGATGTGTTTTCATTATCATTTGGCTATTTATCATCCGTATTTTAACGCATCACAAAACATTGAAGTAGCTTTA
>JAFXIF010000042.1 GCA_017533325.1 Alphaproteobacteria bacterium | reverse complement strand
GGTGTTAAAGTCGGCGCTGATTTAGGGTGGATTAGACCGCTTGTTGGTGTGAGTGTCGGTTATGATATCAAAACAGATGACCACTCAACATTAAATACCCTTGCCAATGGAGGAACATTCTATTCCAAAGGCGAAGCCCTTGACAGGTTAAGCACAACAATTTCAGCCGGATTTGCCGCCGATATCAATGAGAATGCATCATTAAGATTCGAATATGGCGGTTCCTATAGAAAAGAATATATCGAACATTCCGGTATGCTTCGTTTGGAATATAAATTCTAACTTTTGAAAAAGAAAAAAGGAGAGCTTTCGCTCTCTTTTTTATCGCTGCAAAGAGTTATTTCTTTTTGCTTGAGGCAGGGGAGAGGAATGCTGTGTTGCAATTTTATATTTTTCTACCGCTGTCATCACGCGTTTCATCTGAGGTAACACATGCGGACATTCGGCTTCAATAAGTGCATATACCGTTGCCAATGATTGCATCAAATTCGTGTTGGTTCGTTTTTTTGTTTCTTCTTGTGTGTTTTCCAAAATTAAGCGTTGAGCCCGAACAATGGCTCCTTTTTCCGCCATTTCACGATAAAGAGAAACACTGAAGCGCAAATTTTTCATGGCATCACTCATGCCGGCGCGTTGAGTCAGGTGTTGTTTGAAAAGTTTGGATTCTTCCAATCTTCCTTGCACCCAAGAACTTGCTAATAATCCGCCACAATAAAAGATATTATCCGCCTTAAGCGTTGAGGCCATGGAACCGGTATGAGCTCCTAAATAAGCAAAAACAATATCAAAAGTTTTTAAAGCAATCGGATCACCTGCTTCGGCTAATTTTTCGATATTTAATGCGCAAATTAAATTGTTTGAATCAGGGGGAATGATGCCATCTTTTAAAGCATGATAAACATTGCGAATGCCTGTGCCGGAAATGATGTGTTCCACAACAATGCCTTTTCCGTTTATTTGATATTTTTCTTTAAGTGCTTTAAGAACTTTATCTCTTAACTCATTGTCTTTATTGCCAAAATCAATATGGGGCAAAGAGGAGTGCCCAGATTCTGAAGTATATATTGTTTGAGCTGAAGCGCCGTTATTCATCAATAAACAAGTTCCACAGCCCGTTCCAAGACCAAGAACCACAACTTTTGATTTGGTTAAATTTGTTACCTGCGGATGTCCAAACAATGTGCGATATTGATGTTTTTCAAGTCCCTCAATTGCCCAGCCTTGTAAAGCAAAATCATTATCCAGACTTACTTTTTTTAATTGGGGAAATTTTGCTTTTAATTTGGGAACACTGACACGCCAAGGGGTGTTACTGGTTAAAATTTCGCCCGCTTCTTCATCAATATTACCGGCCGCTCCGATCACACAATGAGAGGGCTGTTTTTTTGTTTCGGCCAGATATGTTTCAACAGCCTCTTCAAAAGATTTAAACTTTGAAACAAGATATTTTTTATCAAAATTTGCAATTTTTTCACCGCTTAAATATGTTCCGAAGCGCACATTTGTGCCGCCGACATCTGCCAGCAAAACAATTTCTTTTTTCATAACTTTTCCCTTTTTATAATTACTCTATAAAAAAAGAGTATCATAACGCTGAAAAAGTGTCAAATTTTTTTAAAAATAATAAGAGATTTTTATAGAGAATCAGAATTTCCAACGTATCCATGTAAATAAAACGTTGCCGTTATTTTTGCCCCCCGGAATATAGGTGTTTTCAATTGATAATCGTTTATATTCAAATCCTAAAAGCGGTAACGGTGCAGGGAAGGGAATATAATCATATTCCTCTCTGGCTGTTACGCCTAAAATACCTCCGAGTGAAAAATAAAAATCTTTTTTCTTATCAAGAGCCCATCTGGCTGAAAAAGCGTAGCCCGCAAATGGTTCGCTTTTGTTATGTGAATCTTGGAATTTTAAAACAAAAAGAGAATGCCGGTTTTCTTTTGCATCAATATAATCTTTGCTAAATCCGATCCCCCAAGGTCTTTCATTATAAGAATCGATTTTATCTTTATCATAGGTTAAACGGTTATGCCATGTATTAACCGGAACGATAAGAGAATAATCATCTGATTTCAATATGTTACAAATCGTTCTTTTGATATTACTTGAATATGATTCTTCGCTTTTTGATTCAAATGAAAGCAAAAACAAAGATAAAAATAAGGCCGAAATTAAGAATATTTTTTTCATTTTTTTTTAGTCTTCCTTTTTTGTTTTTTTATAACTTAAGACGATATAAAAATTTTTTCAAGTTATTTTAAATAGCAAAAAACAGGAACGTGATCAGACGGTTTTTCAAGACCTCTATATTCTTTTAAAATACCACTGGCTTGAATGCGTTGTTCCTTATTGGAGGGGATGAAGATATGATCTAAAAGCATGCCGAGATTTTTAAACCAGCATCCGCCTTGAAAATCCCAAAATGAATAAGTGTTGGGTGTTGGGTTGAATAAGCGAATGGTGTTAATAAGACCTTGTTTTTGCATTGCTGAAAATTCATTTCTGACCCCCGGAACCATAAGGGCGTTTTGGCGATAAAGTTCGGGATTATAAACATCAGAATCTTTTTCAATAACGTTAAAATCGCCACCGATAATGAAAAATTTGTTTTTATCATGCAAAGTTTTTAAATGTTCGTTTAACGCTTTCATCCATTTAATTTTATAAACTAATCTTTCATTATTAAACGGATCTTTTTCGGGCGGATTGCCGTTTGGAACATAAACGCTGATGAAATGAATATTTGAAAGTTTGCATTCAATAAAACGAGCTTGTTGAGGTTCATTTAATGTCGGTAAATCAGTATATTTGACCTCTAATTCTTTTTTGGAGAGAATGGCAACGCCGTTAAATCCTTTTTCTCCACGAATATAAGAATGATATCCCAAGGCTTCGATTTCTTTGAAAGGAAAATTTTCTTTTGTTGATTTAATTTCCTGTAATAAAAGGATATCCGGCTGTTCCTCGGTTAACAGTTTGACTAAAAGAGATAATCTTGCTCTAATAGAGGCAACATTCCAAGAAATAATTTGCATTTTAAAATTCCTTTATGCTATATATATAAATATGAAAAAAATATTTGTTTTATTAGTATGCCTTTTATTTTCATTAAATGCAACAGCCTCTTGCCCGAAACAAAAGGTTGAGATTCATTTTAAGTATAAAATCGGAAAAGTTATATATAATTATTCGCTTTCGCGCTATGAATTTTCGAAAAAAGCGCCACAATTTAGGAAAAATCCTTCTAATTTATTAGGTTTAACCATTTCAAAATTAGATGTCGGATTTCCAAGAGTTGAAGGAAAAATTTTTCAGCATAAAGGATTATATTGTGTGGGCGTTTCGAAAATAAATTTTGAAATCGGATTTGATAAATTTAATGTTTATATTGATAAGAAATATAAACAAGGAACTTGCGAAAGACGCGTTGTTAAAGAACATGAAGATGAGCATGTAACTATTTATAAAGAGGGAATGCATTTTTTTGCGCCAGACATTAAAAAAGCAATTAGAAAAGCAGCTCAAGAGGTTGAACCGAAAGCGGTCAAAACCCAAGCGGCCGCTCAAAAAATTTTTGAAGAACAGGCAAGAGAAATTGTCAGAAAAGTTGATCCTCTTTTAAAGCATATCAATAAAAAATTGGAAGAAAAACAAGGGATGATTGACACGCCCGAATCTTATGCCAAGACCAGTCGAAAATGCAAAAATTGGTAATCAAAACCAGCGCATCTTTTTAAGGAAAAAGAGCTGTAATAAGGCGATGATAAACAAGAAAACGGCAATGGTGATAAACCCACGATCATCTTGATTAAAGGGAATGCCTCCGATATTGGCGCCAAGTAAGCCGGTAACAAATGTAAGAGGCGTGAAAATAACAATCACGATACTCATCAAATACATTGTTTGATTGAGGTTAACATTTGTTCTGGAATCCAATTCTTCTTGGGTCACGGTTGAATGATCTCGGGCGGAATTTAAATCTTCCACTGCTTTAGACATGTCTAAATAAATTTCGCGTAATTGGTTTGTATTTTCTTCGCTTAAAACGGTATGGTCAACGTTTCTTAAAACTTTTGCCACATCTCTTTGCGGGACGATATATCTGCGAAGACCAACGATTTTGTGTCGTAATTGGCTTAAATTTTCACGAATGGATTTATTTTTAAAACTTTCGGCTTCAATCACCAATTCTTCTAATTCATCAACCTCATCAGCAATTTTGGCAATAGCCGTTTCGATCTGTTCGGTTAATATTTTGCTGATAGCAATGAAAATATCAGAAGGCGTTTTAGGGCCTTTTCCCTTTTTTAGCTGTGTTCTGATTTTCTTAACGGCTGACATAGAGCGGTGAGACAACGTTAAAATGCGTTTTTCCTCAACCCATATATGAAGCGCAATCATATCGTCAATATCGGCTGATTTTTGCATATTTACACCGCGCATCACAACTAAAATACCATTTTTGCGCGGGAAATATCGAGGAGAAGTATCTTCATCAATCAAGTTTTCTATCACTCGATCGTCAAGCCCCATATCTTTGAGCCATTCTTGGTTTTCTTCGTCTTTATAGTCAATATGAATCCATAAGGGTTTGACAGGTTTATTCGGGATTTTATCCCAAGATAACGGTTTAGAACCGCCTTTGCCGTCAAGTGATAAACAAAACTCCGGTGTAATGGCCATAGTTTTTCTCCTTTTTTAAGGGATGATTATTCAATGTAACAGTCAACTGCCTTTCTGACAACGCTTTTTAACTTACCCATTAAAGTCGTCGGGTTTTCAACAGGTCCTGTTATTTCAGACACGTTTTTTTTATTTTCACTCATTAATTGTTGGGCTTCTTTTTTAACTTCTTCAACCGAGTCCGGTTTCCATGAAATTTCTTTGGCGTCAATAATATTCATGTTAAGCCCCCAAAAGAGGCAATATAAATCATAAGCTTGATTGAATAAATCATAAGCGTCTTTTGTATTACCCATGCTTTGTTGTTTTGTTCCAACTTCCATTAAACGCATAGATGTGGCTAACAAATGTTTTGAAATGCACCAAACTTCCCCTTCATAAGAAGGAATAACTTTAAGCATTAAGTTTTTGCGCATTTCTCTGACATCCGTAATCATGTCATAAAATGAATTTTTTCCCGTTTTTGCGCCGGAAAACATCAAATGTTCTTCAATTGAAATTAAATTCATAATAGCAATGGTTGAATCCTGATCTGAAGATAAATCTTTTGGATTTTTTTTCTTCATATTATCAATTCGTTCAACAAATTCTTTAACATTTTCAGCTTTTTTCATTTGATATCTCCTAATTTTCTAATACGGGAATTTCTTGAATTTTACCATTTGAAGTCGGTAGGTCAGTTGTGCATTCACAAAGCGGATAAAAATAAAATAACAGACTTAACAACCCTGTAAATAAAACAGGAATAACAACTTTTTCAAACGGAAAATGTGCATGTCCGCCATTTTTTTCTTTCATCCAAGCATAAAAATTGATGCCAAGGATAAACACCAGGGCGCCTAAAATATTGCTGAGCAAAAAAGCATCAATATATAAAAAACCGATAATGACGGGATTATAGGGTAAATCTCCTAAATAAAGCAATCCGATTGAGCCGACCGATAAAGCCATGAGCGAAAAATCCCGTCCCTTATAGTTCCACTTCATTTTATTGAAATATCTTATTAAAAAATAACCGAAAATGGCTAAAAGTGCGCCGGACCAAACGCCGATAACACATTCATCTAAACCAGACTTTTCGGCTAAATATAAAGAAGCTCCGACCGTTACCATGCAAACAGGGCAAGCCGGTCCTGCAACGGCTTTAAATGAAGGTAAAAGGGTCAGAAATAAAGCGAGGATTTTTAGCATAATAACTCCATAATTTTTGTTTTAATTTTTTATATTATATATTTTCCCTATTTGCAAGCAATAAAATCTTTAAAGTTGTTATTGAAATAAAACTTCTGATTGACAGATTGAAACTTTAAGTGTAATTTAAATAAAAAAAAGAGGTTAAAATGATAAAAAAAATATCGAACGCTGAAAAGATGGATGAAATAATGCAAAACGAATCTCGTTTTGTTGTTTCAAGGAATGTGAAATTTTATCGAAAAAAAAGAAGATTAACTCAATTTCAATTAGCTTTAAAAATCGGAAAAACCGTTGAAATGGTTTGTCAGATTGAAAATAATGTGGCCGGAACGAAACTGGCAACACTTGATGCAATAGCAAATGCGTTAGATATTGAAACGTATATGCTTTTTTTAAATAGGGATCGGCCGAGTCTTGAAAATATTTCGCCCGAATTATTGGAACTTATTTTTGATTTAGAGGAAGAAACACCTGAATTTATTTCGGCTTTAAGGGAATTTATTCATCAATGCCGAAAAAAATAAATTGACAAAAATTCAAAAAAATGCTACTTTAAAAAGACTTTGAAGGAGCGTTTGGCTATGTCTAACAAAGAAATATTAAATGTTGCCGCGACTTTTTGCGGCTTTTTTATTTTTGCAAACGGTGTGACGGGTATGGTTAAAAACCGCGCTTATTCCGTTCCTCAAACTTTTATATCCGTTGCTGCGCTTTCTTATATGGGATATAAAAAAACGCGTCCGCTTCATGAAAAATTAAAAAATCGCTTGGATGATTTATTTTCAAGTAAAACCATTTTGACAAAGAAACAGCTTTTATTTTGGGATTCAAAATCGAAAACTAAAGGGGTTGGTGTTAATAAAAGAATTTGGTGGACAAAAGTTGAAATTGATGAGGAGTCTTTTAATCGATTTATTCCTGTTAATATGAGAAATCTTTGGGCAAAAGTTTATTCTTCCTCCGTTAATGAAAATTTGCTTCACGGTTGTTCAATTAAAAAGGCTGTTTTAAAATCGTTAGGGCAGGTTGTTCTGGAAAATATTCCTGATTTTTTTCAAAATGAAAGTATTCGAAATTATGTTGAGCAAAACAGGCTGATAGATGTGTTTGCTCTGCGAATGATTTATGATGTTTATCAAAATGTTGAAAAATGTCAATCAGATGAAGCAGTTCTTGATTATTTGGGGAATTCCTTTAATGAGAAAAACTCTTTATTCTATAACATGGGGCTTAATTATAAAGGAAAAACGGCATCCTATTTAAACAGGGATATTTATGACGAAGGAAATGAGAAGAAATTTAAAATTATGGAAGTAGCGTCTTGTGTGTCAATTTTGGAATGTGGTGCTTCAGCGGTATTTTTCCCGTGCTGGGAATACCCTTTTTTTTGCGCGGGGATGATGGCATCAAGTTCACTTCTTTATTTTTTGAATTATAAACATCGGCAAGATCATTTAAATAAACAACTTTCAAGATTTGATGCAAAGTCTTTTCATTTGTCTCAAATTTATTTAAAAAGACCGGCCGAAGTTGAAAAAAACGGGTATGTTATTTGGTATCAGCATTCTAAAACATTAACCAAGCTGGAATGTGCAAAAATCCTTTGTCAAACAGCTTTAAATGTTAATGAAACTTTGAAATCTTTTCCTAAAGAGATGTCCTGTAAAGAGGCTGGTGAATTGTTGTTTTTGGAAAGTATTTTAAGGCATAAAACCTACTCTTTGATTTATAAAAAAATTATTGATGGTGCAACGCTTGAAAAAGTTTCCTCTGAATTTGGGTTGAAACCTGTTTATCAGTTACTGCTTCTGAATCGTTTTTCAAATGAGTTGAGACAAAATCAAAGTAAAGAACTTCGCTCTTTTTTGTTTGATTTTCAAAGTTATTTGGTTCAATTTGAGGAAAATCAGTCGCTTGCAATGCGAAAAATAAGTAAACGGGCATTTAATAGTCTGAAAAAAATAGAACAATTATATCAACAAGGAGATATTTCGGCAGCTGAGCGGAAAACATTTATTGTTCGGGTTTTGGAAACGCAAGAGGAGGGCGTTTTCATGCATGTGCCTGTTGGCGTGAAATTACCTTTAATGGTTCAAAAGGTGTTAAAAACAGAAAGAATTAAAAATTAGAACGGGTAATTTTTTTTTAGAGTTTTTTGTCAATAAAAATTTTAGCTAATTCTTTCTTTTTTATATAAAAAAATCAAAAAAAGACTTGACTTTATTTAAAAAATATGGTTTAATATCAAGACCTAAAGCAAAAGGTGGCTTTGTCATAGGAATGGTTTTCGTCACCCGCTTTCTTTGGGTTTTGCTAATAAAAACAAAGGGTTAACTCTATGTTGATTGGCAAATTTTGAGTGCTTTTATTTGCTCGAAAGGGGTCGATAAAAGTTTGGTATAATAGGTAGAATAAAAGGAAATAATTTTAATGCCTACAATTAATCAGTTAATCCGTAAATCACGGAAATCAAAAACGGCAAGAAATAAAGTGCCGGCTTTGCAAGCTTGTCCTCAAAAAAGAGGTGTTTGCACACGTGTTTATACAACAACGCCGAAAAAACCGAACTCCGCTTTGCGTAAAGTTGCTCGTGTTCGTTTGACAAACGGCTTTGAAGTTACATGCTATATCCCGGGTGAGGGACATAACCTTCAAGAACACTCTGTTGTAATGATCAGAGGCGGTCGTGTAAAGGACTTGCCTGGTGTTCGTTACCATATTATTCGCGGTACACTTGATACACAAGGTGTTGCCAAACGTAAACAAGCTCGTTCGCTTTACGGCGCTAAACGGCCTAAGTAATTAAGGAGAAGGAAATATGTCTCGTAGACATGCTGCGGTTAAACGCGAAGTGACACCTGATGCAAAGTATCATAACACAGTTGTTACAAAATTTATGAATAGTTTAATGTACGACGGTCAAAAAAGTAAAGCTGAAGAAATTTTATATGGTGCAATCAATGAACTTGAAAATAAATTGCATAAATCCGGTTTGGAAATTTTTACAGAAGCTTTAAATAATGTAAAACCGTTGCTCGAAGTTCGTTCACGCCGTGTCGGTGGTGCAACATACCAAGTTCCTGTTGAAGTTCGTCCGGATCGTCAACAAGCTTTGGCTATTCGTTGGATTATCGGTGCTGCTCGCAATCGTTCTGAAAAAACAATGGTAGAACGTTTGTTTGGTGAATTGCAAGATGCATACAACAATCGTGGTGCTGCAATTCGTAAACGTGAAGATACACATCGTATGGCTGAT
>JAFXIF010000041.1 GCA_017533325.1 Alphaproteobacteria bacterium | reverse complement strand
ACAACAATCGTGGTGCTGCAATTCGTAAACGTGAAGATACACATCGTATGGCTGACGCTAACAAAGCTTTTGCTCACTTTAAATGGTAGGGGGAAATCATGGCTCGTACAACACCGATTGAAAGATATAGAAATATTGGTATTATGGCTCACATTGATGCCGGTAAAACAACAACTACGGAACGTATTTTGTTTTATACGGGTAAGTCACATAAAATCGGCGAAGTTCATGATGGCGCTGCTCCAATGGACTGGATGGAACAAGAACAAGAACGCGGTATTACGATTACATCAGCTGCTACAACAGCTTTTTGGAAAGATCACCGTATTAATGTTATTGATACGCCGGGCCACGTTGACTTTACAGTAGAAGTTGAACGTTGCTTGCGTGTTCTTGATGGTGCTATCACGGTTTTTGACGGCGTTGCCGGTGTTGAACCTCAATCAGAAACAGTTTGGCGTCAAGCTGATAAATACGGGGTTCCTCGTATTTGTTTTGCTAACAAAATGGACCGTATCGGTGCCAATTTTGAACGCTGTGTTGATATGATTAAAACACGTTTGGGTGCTCGTCCGATGGTGATGGCTCTCCCGATTGGTGCTGAATCAGAATTCAAAGGGATTGTTGATATTTTAATGCAAAAAGCAATTATTTGGCATTCAGAAGATTTGGGTGCTTCATTTGAATATCAAGAAATTCCGGCTGATTTACAAGAAAAAGCTGCTAAATACTACCAAGAACTCGTTGAAATGGCTGTCGAAATGGATGACGAAGCTATGGAAAAATACTTGGAAGGTATTGAACCGGATGTTGAAACATTGAAAAAATGTATCCGTAAAGGAACAATTTCTCAATCATTTATTCCGGTATTTTGTGGTTCTGCCTTTAAAAACAAAGGGATTCAAACATTATTGGATGCCGTTGTTGATTATTTGCCTTCACCAGTTGATATTCCACAAGCAAAAGGTGTTATCGCCGGTTCAGAAGCAGAATATGTTTGCGGTTCCGTTGATGATAAACCATTTGCCGGTTTAGCCTTTAAGATTATGACAGACCCGTTCGTTGGATCTTTAACATTCTTGCGCGTTTATCAAGGAACTTTAACAAGTGGTAGTTATGTTACAAACACTGTTAAAGACAAAAAAGAACGTATCGGTCGTATGCTTTTAATGCATGCTAACCACCGTGAAGAAATTAAAGAAGCCACAGCTGGTGATATCGTTGCCTTAGTTGGTTTGAAAGATACAACAACAGGGGATACATTGTGCGGTGACGGTTTAAAAGTTGTTTTGGAAAAAATGGACTTCCCAGATCCGGTTATTGAAATTGCTGTTGAACCGAAAACAAAAGCTGACGTTGAAAAAATGGCTTTAGCTTTGAACCGTTTAGCAATGGAAGACCCGTCTTTCCGTGTTACAAGTAACACAGAAACAGGTCAAACCGTTATTAAAGGTATGGGTGAATTGCACTTGGAAATTATTGTTGATCGTTTGAAACGTGAATTTAAAGTGGAAGCCAATGTCGGTGCTCCGCAAGTTGCTTATCGTGAAACAATTTCCAAAGAATTTGATGAAGATTACACACACAAAAAACAATCTGGTGGTTCAGGTCAATTTGCTCGTGTTCGTATCAAATTCTCTCCGTTGGAACCGGGTTCAGGCTTTGTCTTTGAAAACACGGTTGTTGGCGGTGCTGTTCCAAAAGAATATATCCCAGGTGTTGAAAAAGGTTTGCGTGCCTCACTTGAAACAGGTGTTTTGGCAGGCTTCCCTTGCACAGACTTTAAAGCAAACCTCTATGATGGTGCTTACCATGATGTTGACTCCAGCACAATGGCCTTTGAAATTGCTGCTCGTGCAGCTTTCCGCGAAGGTATGGCAAAAGCTGGTCCGAAGTTGTTAGAGCCGATTATGAAAATCGAAGTTGTAACACCGGAAGATTACATGGGTGATATTATCGGTGACTTGAACTCACGTCGTGGTCAAGTTTCCGGCATGGATCAACGTGGTAACGCTCGTGTAATTGATGCACTTGTTCCGCTCGCAAATATGTTCGGTTATGTTAATACTCTCCGTTCAATGAGCCAAGGTCGTGCACAATATACAATGGTGTTCTCACACTATGCTGATGTACCACAAATGGTTGCTGATGAAATTAAAGCAAAAGTAGCAGGTTAAGAAAGGTAACAATTATGTTAGAAAACCAAAATATTAGAATTCGTTTAAGAGCGTTCGATCATAGGTTGTTGGATCAATCAACCCGTGAGATCGTCAATACGGCAAAACGCACAGGGGCCCAAGTTGTTGGACCAATCCCTTTGCCAACACGTATTGAAAAATTTACCGTGAACCGTTCCGTGCACGTCGATAAGAAGTCACGTGAACAGTTTGAAATTCGTACCCATAAGCGGGTGCTCGACATTATTGATCCGACACCGCAAACTGTTGATGCTCTGATGAAATTGGACTTAGCAGCGGGTGTAGATGTTGAGATTAAATTATAAGGAAGAAATATTATGCGTTCAGGAGTTATAGCTGAAAAAGTCGGCATGATGAGCTTGTTCCAAGAAAACGGAACTCAAATCCCTGTAACTGTCTTAAAAATTGACAGCACAGTGGTTGATGTCCGCACAATGGAACGTGATGGTTATGTCGCTGTCCAGCTGGGACACGGTAAAGCAAAAACAAAAAATGTTGCTAAACCGCAGCTCGGACATTTTGCAAAAGCAAAAGTAGAACCGAAGAAAACACTCGTTGAATTCCGTGTTTCTGACGATTGCGTTTTACCGGTTGGTGCTGAATTAAGCGCTAATCACTTCGTTGTCGGTCAAAAAGTGGATGTAACGGGTATTTCCATTGGTAAAGGTTATGCCGGTGTTATGAAAAAATATCACTTCGGTGGTGACAATGCAACACACGGTGTTTCCAGAACACACCGCGCCGGTGGTTCAACCGGTCAACGCGAATGGCCTGGTAAAGTTTTCAAAAACGTTAAAATGCCTGGTCAAATGGGAAACAAACAAGTGACAGTTCAAAATTTGGAAGTTGTTTCAATTGACGAAGCCAGAAATTTGGTTATGGTCAAAGGATCAGTTCCTGGTTTTGATTCAGCCATTGTAACAATCAAAGATTCAGTAAAGATTTCAAAACAGCCGTCTTTACCGCTTCCGGGCGGATTAAAAGCTGCTGCAGTTGAAACATCTGCTGAAGTTGAAACTGAAGTAAAGGAATAGACCATGAAATATGATGTAATCAATTTAGATGGAAAATCAGTTGGTTCTATTGACTTGGCTGACACAGTGTTTGGTGTTGAAGTTCGCGAAGACATTTTAGCTCGTGTTATCCAATGGCAATTAGACAAACGTCGTGCTGGAACTCACAAAACAAAAGATATCGGTGAAGTTTCCGGTTCAGGTAAAAAACCGTTTAAGCAAAAAGGAACAGGTCGTGCTCGTCAAGGTCAAGACCGCGCTCCGCAAATGCGTCACGGTGGTGTTGCTTTTGGTCCGGTCGTTCGTTCACATGCTTACGGCTTGACGAAAAAGCTTCGTGCTTTAGGGATGCGTGTTGCGCTTTCTTTAAAAGCCAAAAACGGAAAACTCTTTATTGTTGACAACTTGACAGCTGAAAAACCGAATACAAAAGCTATGAAAGCTGCTTTTGATAAAAACGGTTGGAAATCAGTTTTGTTTGTTGGCGGTGAAACAGTTGACACTAACTTTGCATTGTCAGCTCGTAACATCATCAATGTTGATGTGTTGCCGTCACAAGGTGCTAACGTTTATGATATTATCCGCAGAGACGTCTTAGTCTTATCTCAAGACGCCGTTGCGAATTTGGAAGGTCGTTTGAAATGATTAAGAAAAATACACAAGTAGCTGCAACAGCTGAAATGTTTGATGTCATTCGCAGACCTGTTATCACAGAAAAAGCAATGAAGAGTTCTGAACACAATCAAGTTGTCTTTTTGGTAGACGTCAATGCAACAAAAACAGACGTTAAAAAAGCAGTTGAATCTGTGTTTGGTGTAAAGGTCGTTTCTGTTAACACACTTCGTCAACAAGGAAAACAAAAAATGTTCCGTGGCGTTAAAGGTGTTCGCAATGAAACAAAGAAAGCTATTGTGACTTTGGCTGAAGGTCAAAGCATTGATGTGACAGCGGGGATTTAGTTATGGCATTAAAAACATATAAACCAGTAACCTCTACAGTCAGACATCTCGTTGGTATTGACAGATCTGACTTACATAAAGGGGCTCCTGTAAAAACATTAACAGAAGGCCAGTCCCGTACGGGCGGTCGTAACAACCACGGTCATATTACAACACGTCGTCGTGGTGGCGGTCATAAACAAGCTTATCGTTTAATTGACTTTAAACGTAAAAAATTGGATATGCCGGCAACAGTTGAACGTTTGGAATATGATCCAAACAGAACAGCATTTATTGCTTTGATTAAATATACAGATGGTGAATTGGCATACATCTTGGCACCGCAACGTTTAGCTGCAGGTGACACAGTTATCGCCGCTCAACAAGCTGATATTAAACCGGGCAATGCAATGCCGATGAAAAACATGCCGGTCGGCACGATTATTCATAACATTGAATTAAAACCGGGTAAGGGCGGTCAAATTGCTCGTTCAGCCGGTTGTTATGCTCAATTAATCGGTAAAGATTCAGGCTATGTCCAAGTTCGCTTAAATTCAGGTGAAC
Organism: Alphaproteobacteria bacterium; assembly: GCA_017533325.1. Classification (GTDB taxonomy): domain Bacteria; phylum Pseudomonadota; class Alphaproteobacteria; order CAAHEQ01; family UBA3637; genus RGIG4140. Next base: position 40,912 of record JAFXIF010000041.1, on the reverse strand, counting down.
TTCGCATGGTTCGCGGTGAATGTTTTGCTTCCGTCGGAGCTGTTTCTAACCCAGATAACCAAAATACAGTTATGGCAAAAGCAGGTCGTGCTCGTTGGAAAGACCATCGTCCGGCCGTTCGCGGTATTGCCATGAACCCGGTTGATCACCCGCATGGTGGTCGTACAAACGGTGGCCGTCATCCGGTTTCTCCGTGGGGTTGGCAGACTAAGGGTAAGAAAACTCGTAATAACAAACGGACAGACGGTTTAATTATCCGTTCTCGTCACGCAGCAAAGAAATCCTAAGGAGGCATAAATGACAAGATCCGTATGGAAAGGTCCGTTCGTTGACGGTTATCTGTTGAAAAAAGCAGAAAAAGTTAAACAATCAGGACGTCATGAGGTAATTAAAACTTGGTCACGCAGATCAACAATAATTCCTCAATTTGTGGGCTTGACTTTTGGCGTATATAATGGTAAAAAGTTTATCCCAGTGTTAGTGAGCGAAAATATGATCGGGCATAAGTTCGGTGAATTCTCACCGACCAGAACATTCCCTGGTCATACGGCAAATGACGCAAAAGCAAAGAAAGCAGGTAAATAATGACAACAAATACACAAGTAAAAACAGCAAGAGCTAAAGCTCGCACGCTTCGTATTTCACCAAGAAAATTAAACTTGGTGGCTGCAAGCATCCGCGGTTTAAAAGCTGATAAAGCTGTTGCTCAACTCACATTTTCAACGAAACGTATTGCTGAAGAAGTGAAAAAAGTTTTGATGTCCGCTATTGCCAATGCTGAAAACAATCATAACATGGATGTCGATCGTTTATTCGTTCGCGAAGCATTCGTTGGCAAAGCCATGGTAATGAAAAGATTCCAAGCTGGTGCGAAAGGCCGGGCAAATCGTATTATTAAGCCATTTTCAAATTTAACAATTGTTGTTGCTGAAAGAGAAATCGAAGCTCCGAAAGCTAAAAAAACAACAAAGAAAGCGGCAACAACAAAAGAGGAGAATAACTAATGGGTCAAAAAGTTAATCCAACAGGTTTGCGCCTCGGCATCAACCGCACATGGGATTCTCGTTGGTTCGCTGATGAAAATTATGCAGAATTATTGCATGAAGACATCAAGATCCGTGAATTCTTAACAAAGAAATTAGCAGCTGCCGGTATTAGCCATATCGTTATTGAACGTCCGGCTAAAAAAGCAATTGTTACAATTTATTGTGCACGTCCGGGCGTTATTATCGGTAAAAAAGGTCAAGATATTGACACACTCAAAAAAGAATTAACAGCTTTATCACAAAACAATGATGTGAATGTTAATATCGTTGAAATTCGCAAACCGGAAATCAATGCTAAACTCGTTGCAGATAATATTGCACAACAACTTGAAAAACGTATTTCATTCCGTAGAGCAATGAAACGCGCTGTTCAAGCGGCTTTACGTCAAGGAGCAGAAGGTATTCGTATCAACTGTGGCGGTCGTTTAGGCGGTGCTGAAATCGCTCGCACAGAATGGTATCGTGAAGGTCGTGTGCCTTTGCATACACTTCGTGCAGACGTTGATTACGGTGTATCAACAGCTCATACAGCTTATGGTACATGCGGTATTAAAGTTTGGATTTACAAAGGTGACATCTTGGCTCATGATCCGATGGCTCAAGATAAACATTTGTCAGAACAACGCTAATTAAAGGAACAAGAAGATGTTAAGTCCTAAAAAAACAAAATTTCGTAAAGCATTTAAGGGTCGCATTCATGGCGACGCTAAATCAGCTACGACATTAGACTTCGGTGCCTTTGGTTTAAAAGCATTAGAACCGGAACGTATCACAGCTCGTCAAATCGAAGCTGCTCGTCGTGCCATTTCTCGTGCCATGAAGAGACAAGGTCGTCTGTGGATTCGTATTTTCCCGGATGTTCCTGTTTCAAAAAAGCCACCTGAAGTTCGTCAAGGTAAAGGTAAAGGTTCACCGGAATACTGGGTAGCTCGTGTGAAACCGGGTCGTATTATGTTTGAAGCTGACGGGGTTTCTGAAGAAATCGCACGTGAAGCGTTCAGATTGGCAGCTATGAAATTACCAATCAAAACACGTTTCATTGTCAGAACAGCAGATGAAGAGGTATAACTTATGGAAAAATTTCAAGATTTAACGGCTAAAAGTGAAGCTGAATTGGCCGAATTAGAAGTTCAGTTGAAAAAAGAAGCCTTAAACTTACGATTCCAGCAAGCGGGCGGTGTTTTAAAGAACACCGCACGCCGTCGCCAGGTTCGTCGTGAGATCGCAAGAATTAAAACAGCAGCTGCTCAAAAAAAGAACAGCAAAGAAAGTGCATAAGGAGATATAAGAATGCCTAAAAGAATTTTACAAGGTGTTGTTGTAAGCGATAAGATGGATAAATCTGTCGTTGTTCGTGTTGAACGTCGTGTTATGCACCCTGTTTATAAAAAATACATCAAACGCAGTAAAAAATATACTGCACATGATGAAAACAATTTGTGCAAAGTCGGTGACGTTGTGCAAATTATTGAGAGCCGTCCGTTATCCAAAACAAAAACTTGGGTAGTGGTTTCGGAAGAAAGTAAATAATTGGATTCTAACTAAGGAAGGAAATACCAATGATTCAAGTAGAAACAAACCTTGATGTTGCTGATAACTCAGGTGCATTGAAAGTTCAATGTATTAAAGTTATCGGTGGCTCAAAACGTAAGGTTGCTTCAGTCGGTGACGTTATTATCGTTTCCGTTAAAAAAGCAAAACCACGTGGGAAAGTCAAGAAAGGTGATGTTCAACGCGCTTTAATCGTCAGAACATCAAAAGAAATTCATAGACAAGATGGTACAGCCATTCGCTTTGATTCAAATGCGGTTGTTTTAGTGAACAAAGACGGTGAACCAATCGGCACACGTATCTTTGGCCCGGTTACCCGTGAATTGCGCGCTAAAAACTATACCAAAATTATGTCTTTAGCTCCGGAGGTATTATAAGATGGCTATGAAAATTAAAAAAGGTGATCAAGTAATTGTGATTACTGGCCGTGATAAAGGTAAAACAGGCGAAGTGATCAAATCAATGCCAAAAGAAAACAAAGTGATTGTTCAAGGCATCAATTTGGTTAAACGTCACACAAAACCGACACAAGAATCAGCCGGCGGCATTATTTCAAAAGAAGCCCCGATTCATGTTTCAAACGTTGCTTTAATTGATCCGAAAGACGGAAAAGCAACACGTGTTGGTTTCAAAGTTGAAGACGGCAAAAAAGTTCGTGTTTCAAAACGCTCAGGCGAAGTAATCAGTAAATAAGGGAATACATCATGACAGCAAGATTAAAAAAGAAATATGATGAAGAAATTGCTCCCGCTTTGTTAGCCAAATTTGGTTACAAAAACAAGATGGAACTCCCGCGTTTAGATAAAATCGTCTTAAACATGGGTGTTGGGGAAGCAACAGAAGATCGTAAAGCCCTTGAAGGTGCTTTGAAAGACATGGAAGCCATTGCAGGTCAAAAACCTGTTTTGACTCATTCCAAAAAATCTATTGCCACATTCAAATTACGTGAAGGTATGCCGATCGGATGTAAAGTTACACTCCGTCGTGATAAAATGTATGAATTTTTAGATCGTTTAATCACAATGGCTCTCCCACGCGTTCGTGACTTTAGAGGTGTCCCAAACAAAAGTTTTGACGGCCATGGCAACTATGCTTTTGGTTTGAAAGAACAAATCGTTTTCCTCGAAATCAACTATGATACAGTTGATAAAATCAGAGGTATGGACATTGTGATCGCAACAACAGCTAAAACAGACGAAGAAGCAAAAGCTCTCTTAGCCGGTTTTGGTATGCCGTTTATGAAATAAGGAATGATAACATGTCAAAAAAATGTTTAGTTAACAGAAACTTAAAACGCGAAAAATTGGTTAAAAAATATGCCAACAAACGCGCAGAGTTAAAGGCTATTGTTGCGGATCCGAATGCTACACCGGAACAACGCTGGGAAGCAGGAATCAAATTAGCCAAGTTACCAAGAAACTCTTCACAAACAAGAGTTCACAGACGCTGTAAATTAACAGGTCGTTCACATGGTAACTATCGTAAATTAGAAATGAGTCGTATCCAGTTAAGAAAATTGGCCAATGAAGGTCAAATTCCTGGTATGACAAAGTCAAGTTGGTAAGGAGGACGCAACATGTCTATGACAGATCCTTTGGGCGATATGCTCACACGCATCAGAAATGGTGGGCAAGCTCATAAAAGTTTTGTAACTGCTCCTGCTTCAAAATTACGCGCCAGCGTTTTGGAAGTTTTGAAAAGAGAAGGTTACATTCGTGATTTTGAACGCATTGATGTCCGTCCGGGTGTCAGCGAATTCAAAATTGAATTGAAATACTTTGAAGATAAACCGGTTATTAAAGAAATCCAACGTGTTTCAACACCGGGTCGCCGTGTTTATTCAAAAGTTAAAGATTTACCAAGATTTTACAACGGTCTCGGTATCTATGTTTTATCAACACCATCAGGCGTTATGTCTGATCATGAAGCTCGTCAAGCCAATTTGGGTGGCGAAGTTTTATGTAAAGTATTTTAATAGGAGGAAGATATGTCACGTATTGGTAAACATCCTGTTAAATTACCTGCCGGTGTTACAGCTACAATTTCTGCCGATGAAATCGTCATCAAAGGCAAATTGGGTGAATTAAAAGCCACACTTCCATCCGGTGTTTCAGTGAAACAAGAAAACGATGAAATCGTTATTCGTCCTGTTTCAGAAACAAAAGAACATCGTATGTTGTGGGGAACAATGCGCGCCAATATTCAAAATATGGTTATTGGTGTTTCAGAAGGTTTTAAACGCAAATTGGAATTAATCGGTGTCGGTTACAAAGCTCAAGCTCAAGGCTCAAAACTCAAACTTTCATTGGGTTACAGCCATGATATTGACTATGAAATGCCACAAGGCGTTCAATGTGCAACACCGCAACCAACTGTGATTGAATTAACAAGTGCTGACAAACAATTAGTTGGTCAAGTTGCCTCTGAAATTCGTTCTTATCGTTCACCTGAACCGTATAAAGGCAAAGGGGTTAAATATGAAGAAGAAACCGTTTTGCGTAAAGTCGGTAAGAAGAAATAAAGGATAGAAAAATGAAACAAATTACAAAACATGACCGTCGTAAAGCGCGCATTCGCTGGGGTTTGAAACAAAACGCCGGTGGTCGCTTGAGATTATCAGTGTATCGTTCTGAAAAGAATATTTACGCTCAAATTATTGACGATTCAAAAGGTGTGACTTTGGTTTCTGCTTCTTCAAAAGATAAAGAAATCACAGCAAAAGGTTCAACAGTTGCAGGTGCTGCCGCCGTTGGTAAACTTGTTGCTGAAAGAGCAATCAAAGCCGGCCTTAAAGAAGTCGTTTTTGACCGTAGCGGTTATTTATATCATGGCCGAGTCAAAGCGGTTGCAGAAGCAGCTCGTGAAGCCGGATTATCTTTCTAGGAGAAAACAATGGCAGAAAATGAAATTCAAGAAAAAAAACGTCGTCCCCGCAAAGATCGCGAAGCCGATGTTAAAATGGAAAGAGCTGCAGATGAATTCACAGATCGTGTAATTCACGTGAACCGTGTTTCCAAAACAGTTAAAGGTGGTAAAAGATTTGCTTTTGCAGCTTTAGTTGTTGTCGGTGACCAAAAAGGACGTTTAGGTTTTGCACACGCAAAAGCTAAAGAAGTTCCTGATGCAATTAAAAAAGCAACAGAACGCGCTCGTCGCAATTTGATTCGTGTTCCTTTAAGAGAAGGTCGCACATTACATCATGACGTGCTTGGCTCATTCGGTGCCGGTCACGTAACACTCAGAACGGCTCCTGCCGGTACCGGAATCATCGCCGGTGGTCCGATGCGTGCCATTTTTGAAGTGATGGGAATTCAAGACATTGTTGCAAAATGCACTGGGTCTTCTAATCCGCACAACATGGTTCGTGCAACATTTAATGCATTAACATCTTTGTATTCTCCAAGAACAATTGCTGCCAAACGCGGTAAAAAAGTTGGAGATATCGTCAGCCGCCGTGATGGTGCTGTCGCCAAAGACGCTGAATAAGGAAGTAAGCTATGAAATTAAATCAAATTCGTGATAACAAAGGGGCTCGTAAAGAGTCAATGCGTGTTGCACGTGGTGTCGGTTCTGGATAAGGACGCACCGGTGGACGCGGGTTCAAAGGTCAAAAATCAAGAACTGGTGTTGCCATTAAAGGATTTGAAGGCGGTCAAATGCCGATCTTCCGTCGCTTACCACGTCGTGGATTCAACAATCCATTGCGTTTAAGCTACGCCGAAATCAATTTGGGAACAATTCAAAAAGCAATTGATGCTTCTGTTTTGGCAGCTGATCAAGAAATTAACGGTGTTTCTTTAATGGAAGCCGGCTTGATTAAGCATGTTAAAGACGGTGTTCGTTTGTTGGCAACAGGCACATTAACAAGCAAAGTTACAATTCGTGTAGCAGGTGCTTCAAAAGCAGCTCAAGCTGCTGTTGAAAATGCCGGTGGCCAATTGATTTTGGAACCAAAAAAAGAAACAGTTCTTGTTAAAGGTCAAAAGACTTCTAAAAAAGAACCAAAAGCAGCCCCAAAAAAAACAAAAAAAGCATAATATAAAAAAATAAGGAGAGAACAACAATGGCGTCAATGTCTGATAAATTATCATCAAATATGGATTTTTCCGCTTTTTCGAAAGCAAAAGATCTTCAAAAGCGGTTGTTGTTCACCTTATTTGCTTTAATTGTGTTTCGTTTGGGCACATATATTCCGTTGCCAGGAATTAACCCTACTGTTTTAAATGAGTTTTTCTCAGAAAACAGTGGGGGACTCCTTGGCATGTTTAACGCTTTTACGGGAGGCGCTTTATCCCGTATGTCAATTTTGGCATTGAATATTATGCCGTATATCTCGGCTTCAATTATTGTTCAATTGGGAACAAGTGTTTTACCTTCTTTACATGCTTTGAAAAAAGAAGGCGAATCGGGTTTCAGAAAAATTAATCAATATACCCGTTATTTAACAGTTTTAATTACAGTCGTTCAAGCATTTTTCATGGCTCAGGCGCTTGAAAACGGCAACGCGGTTATTATGCCGTCACATTTCATGTTTGAATTATCAACTATTGTTTCCTTATTAGGCGGGACAATGTTTGTTGTTTGGCTCGGAGAGCAAATTACTGCTCGGGGTGTTGGAAATGGCGCCTCTTTAATCATTATGACCGGCATCGTTGCCGGTATTCCGGGCGCAATGGTTCGTGTTTTTGAAGAAAACAGAGTAGGTGCTTTATCAACCCCATTGTTGCTTTTCTTGTTATTATTAACATTTGCAACAATTTATATCGTTGTTTTTGTTGAAAGAGCTCAACGCAGAATCCCAATTCAATATCCGAAACGTCAAATGGGGAATAGAATGATGCAAGGAGCAAATTCTCACTTGCCGCTTAAAATTAATCCGACAGGGGTTATGCCTCCGATTTTTTGCTAGTGCTATTTTGGCTGTTCCATTGGCAATTGTTCAATTTTCCTCTAAAGAATCAACATCGGATGTTGTAAACTCTTTGGCAGTTGCCTTGAATCCGGGGAATTGGTTATATTTGCTTACATTTGCATCTTTAATCTTTTTCTTTACATTCTTTTATACCGGCATTCAATCCAATCCAACGGAAACAGCCGATAATTTGAAGAAACAAGGTGGTTTTGTCGCCGGTATTCGTCCGGGCAAACAAACTGCTGAATATTTAGATTATGTTATTTCAAGATTAACATTTGTTGGAGCAACATATTTGACTCTTTTATGTGTTGTTCCGGAAGTATTGATTGCACAGTTAGGTGTGCCGTTTGTTTTGGGAGGAACAACGCTTTTGATTGTGGTATCCGTTATTATGGAAACGGTATCTCAAATTCAATCCCACCTTATTGCTCACAGATATGAAGGATTGATTAAAAAAGCAAAATTAAAAGGTCGTTTATAAAAAAAGGGGAAAGAAATGCAAACACCAAAAAGACATATTGTATTGATGGGTGCGCCGGGAAGCGGCAAGGGAACGCAAGGAGCCATTTTGGCTGAAAAACTGGGTATCAAATCATTCTCAATGGGTGATATTTTAAGAGGTGTTGCAAAAGGAGAGTCAAAAGAAGCTCAGTCGATTAAGAAATTGATTGATAAAGGGCGTATGGTTCCGAATAAGTTGGCTGTTCGTTTGATGGAAAATGAGTTGCTGAAACCTGAAAATGCAGACGGCTATATTTTAGACGGATTTCCAAGAGAATTGCCTCAGGCAAAAGTATTGGATAAAGATTTAGCATCACGCAAATATAAAAAATATAATATGGGCGTGGATTTGGTATTGCTTTTACAAGTGCCGGATGACTATGTGATTGATCGAATTATCGGTCGTTATCAATGTGCAAAATGTAAAGAGCTTTATCATGAAAAGTTTAAACAACCTCAAAAATTCGGAATTTGCGATGTTTGTGGTTGTAAAGAATTTACAAGGCGGGCTGACGATACCTATGAAACGGTTGTATCTAGACTCCGGACGTTCCGCTCTGTAACGGCTCCAGTTATACCTTACTACGAACAAAAGGGGCTCTTAGTGTGTGTCGATGGGACGGGACCCATTGACGTTGTTAGTGAAAAAATAAGAAAAATAGTGGGCTATTGATTTAGAGCTTGACACTGAACGAAAAATAGTATATAATTCCCACTCGTTTAAGTGTCTAGTCATTATGATTAGATGAAATAGTCATTATTTTTTATTAGGTTAATGGAGAAAGTACCTTGGCACGTATTGCTGGTGTAAATATACCGACCTCTAAAATTGTTGTTATTGGTTTAACATATATTTATGGTATCGGTCGGAAAAAAGCTGAAGAAATTTGCAGCACTCTTAATATTGATTCACATAAACGTGTGAATGAATTAACAGACGAAGAAACATTAAAAATTCGCGAATTAATTGACAACAATTATCGCGTTGAAGGTGACTTGCGTCGTGAAGTATCCTTAAACATCAAACGTTTGATGGATTTAGGTTGTTATCGTGGTTTGCGTCATCGTAAAGGGTTGCCGGTTCGCGGACAACGCACTCATACGAACGCTCGTACCTGCAAAGGTAAAGCTGTTGCCATTGCAGGTAAGAAAAAAGTAACAAAGTAATTTAGAAAGGGTATTTTATGGCTGAAAAGAAAGTCGCAACGCGAACAAAAAATCGCGATAGAAAGAATATCTCTGTGGGCGTTGCTCATGTGAATTCTACATTTAATAACACAATGGTAACCATTACAGATACACAAGGAAACACAATTTCTTGGTCATCTGCAGGGTTAAAAGGATTTAAAGGTTCAAGAAAATCAACACCGTATGCAGCTCAAATGGCTGCTGATGATGCTGCTCGTAAAGCAGTTGAACATGGTTTGAAAACAATCGACGTTTTGGTTACAGGACCGGGTTCAGGTCGTGAATCAGCTCTTCGTGCTTTTCAAGCTGTTGGTTTGGTTATCACATCTATTAAGGATATTACCTCAATTCCGCACAATGGCTGCCGCGCACGTAAACGTCGCAGAGTCTAATTGTATTGTATAAGAAGAAGAAAAAAATTCTTCTTCTCAACTTTTTTTGTAAAGGGAACCTTAGAATGATTCAAAAAAACTGGCAAGATTTGATTAAACCGTCTAACCTTTCCGTGGATACGCATGTTCCGGGATTTAAGGCTACGATGGTGGTTGAACCTTTAGAAAGAGGCTTTGGGACAACATTGGGAAACGCTTTACGCCGTATTTTACTTTCATCACTTCAAGGTGGTGCAGTAAATGCAATTAAAATTGACGGTGTTTTGCATGAGTTTTCATCAATTCCGGGTGTGCGTGAAGATGTGACGGAAATTATCTTAAACATCAAAGGATTGGCTTTAAAAGTTGAATCTGAAACACCGCAACGTATTTACTTGAATGCGACAGGTCCATGTGTTGTTACTGCTGGTCAAATTACAACGAATCAAAGCGTTGAAATTATGAACCCGGAAGCTGTTATCTGCACATTGGATGCCGGTGCATCCATCAATATTGAAATGATGGTTTCAACAGGTAAAGGTTATGTTGTTGCCTCACAAAACAGACCGGAAGATTGCCCAATCGGTTTAATCCCGATTGACTCGGTTTATTCACCGGTTAAATCAGTTGTCTATAAAGTTGTGAACGCTCGTGTCGGTCAACAAACAGACTATGACAAACTTTATTTGACAGTGGAAACAAACGGGGTTGTATCTCCGGAAGATGCAGTTGCTTTGGCCGCTCGCATCATGCAAGAACAACTCAAATCATTCATCAACTTTGAAGAACCGGAAGAAGCAACGATCGAAGATAAGATTGCTGAATTGCCGTTTAACAAAAACTTGCTCTTAAAAGTGGATGAACTTGAATTATCCGTTCGTTCAGCTAACTGTCTTAAAAATGACAACATTATCTACATTGGTGATTTGGTCCAAAAAACAGAATCTGAAATGCTCAGAACTCCGAACTTTGGTCGTAAATCATTAAATGAAATCAAAGAATTATTGGCTGAAATGGACTTGCACCTCGGTATGCAAGTTGAAGGTTGGCCACCAGAAGATTTGGAAGTTTTATCAGCAACTGTTGATACAGACAACTAAATAAAATAAAAAATCGTCGAAGTTGTTTTCGGCGTCTGGCCTTTACATTGCCAAGGTTGGAGGTGTGGATGGCCCAGTATGTATTATCAGCTTTGCGCGTCAAGGCTTTAGTGATGAAGAAAGGAATGAAAAATGCGTCACGGATTTAAAAAAAGAACATTGAATAAAAAAGCAGCTCATCGCCGTTCAATGTTTGCAAATATGGCAGTTTCTTTAATTAAACATGAACAAATTAAAACAACATTGCCAAAAGCAAAAGAGTTGCGCCCGATTGTTGAAAAATTAATCACAAAAGGAAAGACAAACACATTGCACGTTCGTCGTCAATTGATTTCTTTCTTGCGTGACGAAGCTATGGTTGAAAAACTTTTAACTGTTTTGGCTCCGCGTTATCAATCTCGTCCGGGTGGATATGTTCGCGTTTTAAAAGCCGGTTTCCGTTTTGGTGACTGTGCTCCGATGGGTATCATCGAACTCGTTGACAGAGATGTAACAGCTAAAGGTAAAGATTCCGGTCAAGTTGTTGAAATTGCTGAAGAAGTCAAAGAAGAAAAACCGGCAAAAGCAACAAAAGCTGCTAAAGAAGAAACAGCTGAAAAACCGGCAAAAGCCAAAAGAACAACAAAAAAAGCAGTTAAAGAAGAAACAGCTGAATAAGACTATTTCAACTTAAACGCTTAAAACCCTCGATTTTTATCGAGGGTTTTTTGTAATCAGAAAATTAAGCATTAGAGCATGAGAGTTTTTTGTATATGAAAAATAACTTTTTTTGAGAAAAGATATTTTATTCGAATATGAATAATGAAGCTGATTCATTTATTTTTTGCAAAAATTTATTTGATTTTTATAAGATTGAAGAATTTTTGAGTTTTATCTTGAAAAGTTTTTATTTGACATAAAGATAGTTTTATGCAAAACTAATTTCGTATCAGGTGATTCCTGATATGAGGTTTAGAACCCTCTAGATCGTTGTCTGCGAAAGCAGATGTAAAAAACTACCTTTTTGCCTATGGCAGGAAGGTAGTAAAATAGGTTTATATAACTGAATATGCTACACTATTCGATCAATAGGTTCTAACTTCCTGCCACCTCTCATCAAGGTGGTATTTGTTTTAATTGAAAGGAAGTTGAAATGAAAAAAATTTTATTACTCTCTACATTATTTTTGCTTACAAATTGCAAGAATATTACGCACCAAGATTATATTTTAGACGTGAACAATCAAACAAAATTGCCAGCCCTTGAAGCTGTTATTGATACCACAAATTTAGAAAATGTTTTTTCATTAGGTGGATTTGTGGCAAATGCAAATAATATGGGTACCGCTGGCCGTAATGGGTGGGTTCAAGCCTCTGCTATGGCGGGAACTTCTTTTAGAGATCCCAGAATGCAAGATACAATGACGCTTTTTGATGATTTTGTGAAAAATAAGGTAACAAATCCATATGGGGAGAAAAAAGGATATATTGTTTTAAATATTGGGTATAGGAATAGGATTGTACATTATGAAAGCATTGCAACTGTTAGTGCTACTGTATTATCTTTAGGAATGCTCAATCTTTTAGGGTTCCCTTTTGCTGCCGAAGAAGAGGAAATGAAGATTTCAGTTGAAATTTTAAATAGCAAGAAAGAGCTTGTCAAACGATATACATCGGTGCAATCTGATACAGAGTGGATGGCTGCTTATTGGGGATATGATGTTCCAATGGTAAACAGAAAAATCACGATAGAAAATGTTAAGAATGCATTGGAATATATTGCAAAACAAATTTTAGATGATACGTATGAAATTAACAAAAAATTACAATAAGAGTGATAAAATATTTTTATAAACTATTTAACCCCATCAGAAAAAGAGATGGGGTTTTTTGTAAAGATAAAATCGCCGGCTAGACCGGGGGGTTCCTTTCTTGAGATGAGTAAATTAAAAAATTCTTTCCTTTCCTTTATAAATAAGCCTTTATCAAAACAATTATCCAATTTTTCGTTGTTGGTTTTGGGCATAATCTTTTAAGGTATAGAGCGGATTTTTCTCATCAATAAAGCCGGCATTAAATTTCCTTAAAAGTTTATCAGTTTCAGGATTCATTTTATAAACAATTGAATACATATAAACACCATCGTCATTTTGATAGGCGGCTCGTCCGGCCGGAATTCCATGTTTTTTAAGAATGGTGCATAATCTGATGGCTTCTTCTCTGGAAGAAACGGCTGCAATATCCATTTGTGAAATATTCCTCACTTCAGCCTTTTCCATTAACTGTTGAATAATATCATTATTTTGGCACAATACAATTCTTTTAGGGTTTGTTTTATCCATAAAGGGTTGAATACGATAAGATTGAATACCTATTTTTTTAAGTAATTTTTGAACATGTGTTGCTTTTTGCTTATTTTCAAATTCTTCAGAAAATGTGTTTTCAAAAGTCTCTTGATTAATCTGATTTAACAAAGAACGAATGGCATAGGGTTCTTGATGAATCAATTTAAAAGAGGGAATTTGAGGATTTCGCTCAACGGCAAATTCAGCATTTTCTTGAATAGAAAAATTAATACCGATTTTGCTTAAAACATTTTTTGTTTCTTCCATTTCTTTTTGTGTTGGAATGTTGATTGTATGCATCATTGTTTTAGGTGATTGGGGTGACACAGTAACATTTTCCATAAAATCCCCCTTAATTGGTGCAACAAAATTTCTTCTTGGGTTTTCAATGCCATTTTCATTGACTTCATATCTATAGGAGCCATAAATGGATCCATTAATCGGTTTATCACCCAATAAAATATTTTCACCCAGTCTTGGCGCCGGTCGAATACCGTTTTTGATGAAATTATGTTCAATTAACTGTGTGAAATATCTCATAAATTCCGGGTTATCTTGACCCTCTCCAATATAAATGGTGAAATCTTTCCCATCTTGTTGGTGTGGTGGAATTTTATCACTTTGCATCTCAAATTGGTTAAGAGTTGCTTGGCCAAAAGGAAAACATACAACTTTAAAACCGGGAATGTTATTTTGATTGCAAATTTCACCAATAATTTTAAGGGCTTTTTCTAAATCTTGATGATCAACGGCATAGTGGAGTTTAAATTTTGATTGAGGACGGCATTTCGAATCATTCTCATCAAATTTTGGTGTGTAAAATCCTGTAAAAGCATTTCCGACAAGTTTTCTTTCATATTGATCGAAAAAAACTTCTTGCCCTTTTTTATAGTAATTATTGATAATAAAATCATAAAAATTAAATCCTTTTATGATTTCAAGGAAATAATCATACATATCTTCATCTTGATGAGAAGCGTCTTGTTTGGTGCTTACTTGTTCCATAAAATCTCCCTCAGGCGGAGCCATAAATTCATCTCTGTCGCCAATGTTTTGATATCTGTAAAATCCATAATCCGATCCGTTGATTGGTTTATCTCCATTTAAAAGATTTTGGCCAATATTTTTTGAAGGACGGATGTTATTGTTTTTTAAAGCTGTTTCAATTTCTTGCACAAATTTTGCCATAAATTCCGGATTATCTTGGCCTTTTCCGATATAAATGGTAAAATCTTTCCCATCTTGCTCATGGGCATTAAGTTCGTAACCATTTTCTTTATGTTCAAGACCCAAAGGAGCTGTAATTATTTTAAATCCAAATACATCATATTTGTTGCAAATCGTGCCGATAATTTCAAACGCTTTTTCAAGATCTTGGTGATCAACAGCATAGTGGAGTTTGAAATCATGTTTCGCCAGAATGGGGGGATCGTCTCGTTTTTGAAACCCGATAAAAGCAAAATCAGGATAAGGTAAGAAATGAAATTTATCTCCAAAAAAAGATCCAGTTTCAGGATTATAAAATTTAGTTTCACTTGGATTTTTGAAATAGGGTGCTATAAAATCATAAAACCAATAAATACTCTTCAGCCCAAAAGGGTTGACCTTAACAATTTCTGGTTTTTGCATAAATACGACTCCTTTTCTTTGTTGATAAATAAAGTATTTCTTTTTTTGTTTAAAAAATCAAGTTATTTTTGAGTTTTCCTTTTTATTGACAGAAAATAAAACTCTATGTTATAAGGAATTAAAATTTTATAAAAGGGAAGAAGAGAATATGAGTATAACCGGTGAACAAGATTTTTGTTTTGATGTTAACACACATAAAATGCTTAACGGGGGATTAAATCCGGCTGTTTTTCATCAGCTAGTGAAAGACAGGAATTTAAAAATTATTCGCTCATTGATTAAAAATAAATCGGATTTGAATCGGGAAGGGGCTTATGGATATACGCCGTTAATGATTGCTTCGTTAACGGGAAATATTGAAGGAGTAAAATTATTGATTGAGGCTGGTGCCGGTGTGGATATATCTCAAAAAGAAGGGCAAACACCGCTTTGGTTAGCTGCTTTAAACGGTTATTCGGATATTGTTTCGTTTTTGGCAAAAAAAGGCGCCAATTTAAATGTGATGGATAAGGATAATAAACAAACACCATTGATGGTTGCAGCTGATTTTGGTTATTTGGATACCGTTCGCGCGCTTTTAAAAGCAGGAGCTGATGTGAATTTTGTTTCAGACTATGGGCAAACGGCTTTATCCTATGCGCTTATCGGTCGTTCGCGCAGTTTAGATGTTTTGAAAAAAATAGTCAGTGCAGGGGCTGATATTCATTCGGCGCCTCAATCCCCCAATCCAAGAATTTATACCTTGCCACCCTTAGTGTTGGCTTTGTTGCATAAAAATGAAAAAGGCTTTAAATATTTGCTTAAAAAAGGCGCGCAAGGTGAGGATATTGCTTTAAGATTTGCCGTCAGCCGTTCGAATAAAGAATTTGAAAATATGTTGAAAAAGAAAACGCTTTTAAATAAAGAAAAAGAGCGCTGATGCAATATGTTTTATTAAAATATTGACAAATTTTTGTTTTTTTGATACAATTCTTCTTAATCTTTTTAAGAGGAGTGGTAAATGTTTGAAAAAAATAACAAAAAAATTTCGCCGAAGAAGGAATATCTTTCAACCAGTGATCTTGTTGTCTATTTAGGGTTAACGTTGCCGGAAAAAAGAGAAAAATTTCAAGAAATTATTTCAAAATTATATGAAGATAAAGTCAGTTATTTGAATGAAAACGGTGAACTTTTACCCCTTGTTGTTTGTCAGTATTCAAAGGGAAGATTTCCCTCTTATTTTGCCGTAAAAAATACTTCATTTACGTTGAAATTAATTGCAAGAATTGTTCAAGAGAAAGGACTGGATGTTTATTTTTTCCGTGAAGGTGTTGCCCCACTTGAATTACGCGAAAAATTATCTCATCTTGTCGGATTAGATAGAATTCGCCGAAAATTGAAAGAATTATATCGTTTAAATCTTCAATTCGAAGACGAAAATCATGTGTTGCAAGATGTTGTGTTGCAAAATAAAAAAGACACAATGTTTTTTTTGCACCCGTCTGAAAAAGCGTTTGAAATTTTTAGTGAAAAAATTGAAAAAATGCTTCATAAGCCGGTGATAACGCCGGCTCAAGTTGCTGTTAAACTCGGACTTCATAAAGGGTTTGGAACATTAATTGAAACGCAGCTTGGGAAAATGTATCGTCAAAATTATATCTTTTTTGACGAACAAGGCGCTGAACATCCTTTAATTAAAAAATATATTATAGGAAAAAAAGAAAGATTTTTCCTTTCTTCTTGTCCGAATGCTTTTGAAACATTTAAAGAAATTTATTCGGAAGGGAAAGAAAGTTTTTCTTTAACTCCCGGGTTGAAAAAATTAAAAGAGGAAAATCCGGATGCATTTTATGATGAATTAAATGAAGCTTATCGAGAAAAAGTTTTATATGAAAATGAGAGCGGTAAGTTGCGACCTTTGATTGAACAAAGGGTTTCCATAACAAAAGGGTGTCGCTTGATTATTGCTCAAAATTCAAATGCATACCAGCTTTTTTCTGCCAGAGTAAAACAAAGAATAAAAGAATATGAACTTCTTAAAAAAAGTTTGACTCTTACTGAGATATTAAGAAAGCTTTCCTTTTCAAACTATTATGCGTATAGTGTTAAAGCGGTTTTGAAAATGCTTTATGAGTCGGATATTTGCTATGTTGATGCATTTAAACGTGTTCGTCCGCTTGTTATAAAAAAACGCGATAAATATTTTTTAATGGATGGTGATAGGGCGTTAAAAGTTTTTTCTGCCCATTTTAAAGCTTTTGTAAAATCTTATGCGGAAAAACCCAAGAATTATCTTTCATTTGAAAAAGCCATGGCTTTACTTGGGGAAGACACGACAAGATTACAATTTTTCAAGATGTTAGATGAGATACAACAATCAGGAATTGTCACTTTAAATGAGAAAGGGCAGGCTTCTTTGGCCGTTCAGCGTTATCGTGTGAAAGATAAAGTTTTACCTTTTTTGCATGGGTCAGTTGCGGCTTTGCAAGTTGTTAAAAGCAAATTGGCGAATCAAAGACAAAAAGGAAGTTTATAATTTGATTCATTATTGGTTTATAAAAGTTTTGTTTGGAGGAAAAGATGAGTGGAACAGATAAATTATTTGAGGCGATTGAAAAAAACGATTTAAAATCGCTTAAAGAGCTCATTCAATCAGGCGCTGACCTCAATTCGTTTAATAAAGAGGATAAAACGCCTTTGATGCATGCTTCAGATTTGGGGCTGGCTGAAGTGGTTCAATTATTAATTGAATCTGGCGCTAATGTGAATAAATCAACAGATTTTGGAAAAACAGCGCTTTCTTATGCTCTTTGCGGTCAGTCAAGGAATTTAAAAACGGTTCAAACATTGGTTGAAAATGGGGCTGATATTCACAATCAAATCCATAAAAAAGATGGGTTTTATACCTTATATCCGTTAACGCAAGCTGTTTTATATTCGAATGAGCAAGTTGTTTCTTATTTGCTTGGAAAAGGTGCAAAAGGAAAAGAAGAAGCGCTTCAGGTGATAAGACATGATGAAAGAGAAAACTTTTTAAATATGTTAACCCGTCAACCGCAAGAGAAAAAATCAGGTTTTCAAACTTTTTTCAAACAAATGATTTTCCGTCTTGTCGATAAACTTTTTGAATTTGAAAGAAAAGATGAATTAAGTTTGATGAATAGGATTGAACAAGGAAGGGATATTACCCCTTGCTTAAAAGAATTTTTATTAACGGGAAATGTTAAAGAGTCAAAATTATTGCATTGGGCTGTGAGATATAACAATTTAAAGTTGGTGACGACTTTAATCAATTCCGGATTTGATGTAAATGGTGTTTGTATAGGGGATCGAACGCCTTTAAAATATGCAGTGTGGAATGATAATTTGAAAGCTGCTCAAATTTTGATTCAAAATGGAGCTGATGTTCATTTTAAAGACCGTTTAGGGGAAACGGTTTTGCATACTGCCGTTCGAGGACATAATAAAAAAATGGTTGAGTTATTGTTAAAATCCGGCGCAAATATCAATCAAGAAAGTGGGCGTTGGCTTTTTCAAACTCCCTTAATGATAGCAGCAGATGATTCAGATTTAAAAATGGTTCAATTTTTGATTGAAAAGGGTGCTGATGTTAATATGATCTCAAGTGATGGGAAAACGGCTTTGTCTTATGCTCTGATGGCTGGGAAAAAAGCAAATATTAAGATTCTTGAAGCCCTTATTCAAGCTGGCGCTGATACAAATAAAATGGTTTGTTTTAAAGACAATTATTTTGCAACCCCAATTGAAATTGCAACAAGATATCAAGATGAGGCGGCGGTTAAATTTTTCTTAAAACAAAATTCGTATGGAAAAGAAGCTTCCTTTTTTATTGCTCAAAAATATAAAAATAAACGTTTAATGCAGTTATTAAGTGAAACGAAAAATCAATCGTTCCAAAGAAATAATTGAGTAGCGTTGGCTTCAAATGATATCCCCCTCATGAAAAGAGGGGGATATTTGTTTAATGATTATTCTTTATTTTTTAATAAGGCTTTCTGCTATTTCTGTGTAATCGTTTTTAAGTGCCGTCTAAAGTGGTGGTATGCCTTGGGAGTATAAATTAACATCAGTACCAGACTCAACAAGATCAACGACTCTGCCATAAAAATGGTCTTTGATTGCTTTAATAAGTTCTGTATTTGTTGACATATCATAATCCTTTCGTTAATCGTTTCTGGAGCGTGACCCTCTTGGATCGCGCCCCGGAAAATAAGTTGGTTTTTGACTGATTACTTTTTGCGGATGAGCTTGAGCATATCTTAAAAGATCAACGAGTTCCGGATTTTGAATACCATACCTTCTATTTTGGGATAAAAGCGTCTCTAAAGCAGATGGCCCTGACATTTTACTTTTTTGATGAATGCCATATTCTAAAAGCAATTTTGCAATTTCGGTTGAGTTTGCATCAACTGCATAATGAAGTGCACTTTTATATGTGCATTGGTGGTTTACATCGGCTCCCAGTTTTAATAAGTGATGCACCATTTCTTTATGTCCATTTTCGGCGGCAATCATTAATGGCGTTTTAAGATCCGTTCCAAATTTATTTAAATCTAAAGTAGGCCTATATTTTAATAATACATCAACTGTTTTCGGATTTCCGGAATAGGCGGCTTTGTGAATCACGCTGTCAATGGTTGTCATTGTTGAAGCAACAAAGAATGCTCGCACCATAGAAGGAACCAAATTATTAATTCTCACACGCGGTTTTTGCTCTGCTACAGGATCGGCCCCCAATGAAAGCAATGCATCCATTGTTTCATCATTGCCTTTTTCAGCGGCAACCATTAAAGGCGTCAGTTCTTCGCCGTAATAAAAATCAGGTTGAACGACTTTCCCTAAAATTTTTGCATAAATGGGGTCTTTTTGTTGGGCGGCATAATGCATGGGGTTAACATCTATAGAGTCGTATTTTCTAAAAGTGGCCCCTCTGGCAACCATTAGTTCTAATACACTTGGCCACTGTTTATCTATTGCTAATTGATGATAAGAGCCGTCAGCACACATTAGCCAGCTCAGCTCAAAATCATTCATCTTTTTCACAAGTTCTTTTGAAATTTCTTCAGTGCTGTCATTCAGGGCAAGTTGCAGTAAATATTTCATTGTTTTTGATTCAAATTCATATTTTTTAAGAATCCGTTTAACTTTTGGTAAGTCATGGTTTAAAATGGCCTCTGCCAAAGAATTATATACGCTCATATTTTCCTCCTCATTCTCGTTCACTTCGCCCATGTCCTTTTGGACGATAATATGGTTTTCCCTTTGCGATTGAGTTCCCTTGTTTCCAGGCTTTTTCCAATTTTTCAATGCAATAGCTATAATTGTCAAAATGATTATCCTCAAGGTAGCGTGCATATTCCAATGCTGTTTTTCCACAAGGCCCTTTTAACCGTTGATCAACACCATATTCAAACAATAAGTTGAATACATCCGAGTTATTGAGTCTGACTGCGGCATGTAAAACGGTTCCGATTTTATCCATGGCATTGGGGTCGGCGCCATATTCAAGTAATCGTTTAAGGGTGGCAAACGATTGAGCTTCCAGTGCTTGAATTAAAGGGGTTTTATCGTCTTCACCCGGTTGATCAAGTGAAACTCTTTCCGGACATTTATGCATTAACATATCGATAACCTTCGGTTCGTTCGATCGTGCCGCCCAATGAATAACTTTATTTTGGTTTGATAATTTTGGGGTGTATAAACAGCCCGTTGAGAAGAAAAGAAGAACCTTGATATCATCTAATAAAGTGCTCTGTGACAAATTGATATTTGAACCTTTATCAATCAAATGTTCCAAAATTTCTGTTCTTCCCATTCGAGCCGCCCATTGAGAAGCGTTGTGTTGACCGGAAAATTCATCAATGTCTTGGATATAATTGCAAAGCACTTTAGCGCATTTGATTCGGTTGAGGGTGATGGTTTCATGAAGCGGATTGTGTCCAAAGTGGTCTTTTTCACTTAAAGAAGCATTTTTTTTCAGAACAGTATCAAGAACTTCCGGCCAATCCAGTTGAATGCATGCCCATACGTATGTCGGATTATATTGACTGCTTGCGCTTGCATCATTCATGTTTTCGGAAATTATTTGTGCGATTTTCCTGCTGTTTTTGTTGTTTTTAAATGTGTTGAACAATCCTTTTTCAAGGGAAGATTGATAAATTTTATTTTTGCCTTTTTCCAAGAGTAAAGAAACAATTTTCGGATTATCATTTTGAATAGCTGTATCAAGAATGGATTGGTATCCATCGTATCCATTAACATCTGCGCCGTTTTTAAGAGCGGTTAAAACGTCGTCAATGTTGTTTTTGTGAATGGCATTTATCAAATTTTGTGTTGCTGTCATTTTATTGTCCTTTATAAAAATTTTTTTTAAATTAATTTTGTTTTTTTAGTTTTAAATGACACATTCGAATATCAAGATGAAAAAAAATTAATTTTGATTTTTTATTTTTAATTATTAAGTTTAAATAACTTTTATGCCCGTTAAGTAAACGGGCATAAGGATTGCTAACTTTTTTTAAAGATGTCTTTTCTTTATGATAATAAGATGGGTGAACGCGCTTAGAATACTCTTCAGTTGCGGTCATATTTTTCCTCCTTGTTTTATATTTACCCTTCATAAAAAGATTATCAAAAAAATAAAGGTTTTTCAAATCAATTTTTTTTAATCCCTTAAAAAAAGAATGTTTTTTATATAAAATTTGACATAAATTTTAAAATGTGATAAATTGGTCTTTATAGCCCTTAAAGAAAATAAAAGATTTGTTGAGTTAAACGGATAAAAAAAGCCCTCTTTGTTATGAAAAAAACAAAGAGGGCGATTCGTTTTAATGAGCCTTAAAATTGGAATAATGTGTTTAAAATAATCAACATTAAAATCAAAGGCGCGGCAAAACGAAAGAGGTTTTTCATATAGCCGACTTGAGTGTTCGGTAACGATTTATTAAATTGTTCTTTAAATGTGTTATAAATCGTTTTTCCGCCAACCCAGCCGATGAAAAGGCTCATCGTGAAGACGGATACCAAAAGCATGGTGTCTGTTGCAAGATTTGTGATGTCAAACAAGCTGGATTTTGCTTCTTTTGTTGAAAGAGATCCGGTAAATGAAAGTAAAACAAGTGAAACTAAAATTAAATCAGCTGTGGCAACAACTGTAAAAGCAATTCCTTTTGTTACTTTTAATTTTTCGGATACAAAGTGAACCAATGGCATGAAGTGTGACACAAGAGAGGTGTAAGCTGCCAAATATAACACCACATAAAATAAAAACATCACGACGGATCCTGCAATCATTTGCTCAAAAGCAACCGGTAAGGAAATAAATGTTAAATTATATCCGACATCTTTCGGAATCTCATAGGCGTGAGAAATTCCTAAAACAAACATGGATGCTAAAACGGAGCAAAGCGTATCCAACACAACGATATATCTTGTTGAGGTTACAATATTTGTTTCTTTTGGTGCTCTTGTTCCATAAAAATAAGCAACGGCCATACCGATGGATAAAGAATAAAGAAGTTGCGAAAGGGCGGCGAATAAAACATTAATAAATTGTTTAATGTCAAAGCCATTCTCTGTTATCCCAAATGCAACCCAATCCGGTTTGAAAACATTTTTGATGCCTTCCCCGGCACCATCTTGTGATAAGGCCCAAAAAATCAAATATATTAAAATAAAAAAGATGGCCGGAATAAAAATACAGGCAATTTTTTCAATTTGGTGTAATGTGCCTTTAACCAAAAGCCAAGCTGCTGTTAAAACACAGATAAAGCTCCAAAAAAGTTGTTTTTGGAAATTGTTCGTTAAATCAATAAATGTTTGGGATGTAACAGCTGTTGTTGACACGCCGCTTAAATATAAAACATTTTGAATAATATAAAATAAAACCCATCCCATCACGATAAGATAGGTGATATTCATCATAAAGGCAGTAAGTAAAGGCGGAACACCAACAATTTTTGCCCAGCGATTTTGATTGTTCGGATCTGTGACAGAGGCAATTTCCTTTGTTCCGTCTATAACGTTTTTTCTTGTTGTTTTACCAAAGGAAAGTTCACCTAACAGTAAGAAATATCCCAAGAAAACAAGTAATAATAAATAAAGTAATAAAAATAAACCGCCACCGTAATTTGAAACTAAATACGGGAAGCGCCAAATGTTGCCAAGACCGATGGCTGCACCGGCCATTGTTAACACAAAACCCTTTTCGGATGAGAATAATTTTTGCATAAATCCCCCTTTGGTAAAAACTCTAAATTATATAGAAGCAAAAAAGTAAATAAAAAGCAAGCGCTATTTGTGATTTTTTTTTATAAGAAGAGTTTTTCTTGCTGTTTTTTTTAATTATTGATATATTATTTTTTGTTTTTGAAAGGATTTTATATCATGCGCATAAAAAAAGTTTCTTTTTTCGTTGGTATTCTTCTTTTATTTTGCGGGTTCTTTTTTTATTTCTTGAACGAAAATAAAAATGACACGCCATATAGAGGAAAACCAATTCATGTTTTTTATGACGGATTGGCAACGCAACCTGCTTTTATGGGTATGATAGATATGGTGCAACTTAAAAAAGATGAAATTAAAATTTTTGCTTGGCACCGGTTTACAAATCGATCAAAACTGCTTGATTTAAAAAAATTAAATGCCATTGAGGTTCCGGTTACCGGATTGGAAGGGTATGGTCTTGCTAATGTTTCTCCCGTTTTGGAAAAATTAAAAGAAGTGTTAAATGAAAATCCAACTTCGCCTGTTATTGTTTGGACAAATGCAAATAACATTAATTATTTTTTTGATTTGTTTTTTAAAGTTGTTGAAAAAGAAAGAGTGAAGCACATTCATTTATATGAAGACGGGGTAGGGGAATTATTTACCCATAAAAAAAGATTTATCGATTTTTCATATACAAAACAAGACATTCAATCAATGGATGATTATTGGTTTCATCCTGAACTTAAAAAAAGTTTTCCCAAAAACGGTCGATATTTAGCGCATCATTTATTTAAAGTCACTTATCATTTTTTCGGGCTTGATAAAGCAAAAAATGATCCTGAGTTAAAACCCTTTTTTGATAAAATGACGGGGGCTTTTTTTAAAGAAAATGATTTTGAAAAATTAAAACAAACGCTTTCAAAAAAAGAAAAACAAAATCTTTACCGTTTAGTTGGGTTTGATGAGGAAAAATACAGAAAAATTTTTAAAGACAAAAAGGTGATTATTTATGTTGGCGGTAAGTATCCGAACGATAAGTATCTTGTGGAACATGCAGAAGTTTCATATATAAAAGAGCTGAAGAAAAAATATGCCGATTATGCTTTTTTATTAAAACCGCATCCTTCTTTTGATGCCTTTAATAAAACAAAATATATTCAGGAAAATATCCCCGATATTCATGTTATGGATGCTCAAATTCCATATGAAATTTTGCATATTGCCGGTTTAAAACCAACGAAAATAGCGGGAAGAACATCTTCTGTTTTTTATTCGGTTTCTTTGGATCAAATTGAAGGATTTATCGCTCATCCTTCTTATATAATGGGACTTAAAACTTATTTGAATTTGGATAACTCAAAAGAGATAAATCCCAGTTCTTTTATCCCTTCAATGCCTTATTTTTATGACGCTAAAATAAAGTGGAATAACCAAGAAGATTTTATCACTTTTTTGCCAATGGGCGAGGCGTTTTTATATCAAACTCAAAAAGTTTTAAAGTATAAAAAAATAAAAACAGGGATTTTGTTACACTCAAAAGATGTTCAATTAAAAATGTTTCAAAAAGATGAAAATGGTGTTTACCTTGAAATAGAAAAAACGCCTCTTTATCATCTTATTCACCCTTATTGGTCGGATGAGGTTGTTTTAGAAGAAAAAAATAAGTATTGCAGGTCACAAGGCGATTGCGGACAAGTGAAAGTTCTTGTAAATGGTATAAAAATTTGTTGGGAACAATGGGGATGTGAAACGTATGAAAAAAAAGAAGATGAAAAATATTATTTAAAGCAATAATATTTTTTAAAACCTATCGCAAGTTTCTCTTCCGAAAAAGTCAATTTTGCATGTTTTTGTCTTTCCGTTCGGGAAGTAATATTTAACCTCTCTATTTGGTTTTATTTCTTTTGTGATTTCATTCCCATATTTGTCCTTAAAAATAAACTTATTTTCATTTTTCTTTTTGGTTATGGTATTGCCTTTTTGGTCTTCATAAATCACATTGTTAAAAATATCTTTTTTAACGTTTATTTGATTATCTTTGTTATCCTTATAATGATAAGATCCTCTGATTTCTCTTTCTTTTGTTATCTTGTATCCGTCATTATATTCATAAACGGTATTGCCAAACACATCTTTTTTAATGGTTACTTTTTCTCCATCATCATATTCATAAACAAGATTTCCAAACACATCTCTTTTTTTGACTATTTTATTATAATCTTGGTCAATATAAGTTGTTTTATCCTTTTCTTTTATAACAGTGAGTTTGTTGCCGTAATTATCGGTATATTTTTCTTTTTTAGGTGGTTGATAATAACTTCTTGAGTGTTGTGGTGGTTCATAAAACGGATCAAACTCTTGATTATAAGCATCTCTATATCTTGTTGCGCCATATTGGTCTTGATAAGCTTTAACAATTTGCCCGTAATTATCCCGATAAGTGATGACGCCGGAAGGATCAACGCTTTTTCTGACAATTTGACCGGTTTGATGATTTTTGCAAACGGTTACGTCCACTTCTTCCCAGCAATTCCAATCTCTTGCGCTTGCATGTGCATTTAAAGCTGTTGAGCATAAAAAAAGAGCTAAAAAAATTGATTTCATTTTATCCCTCCCGTTATCTATTTTTTTTAGTATCCATTAGTTTGGGAAAAAAAGCAATAGTTTTAGTCGTGAATATGATTATTTTTTAGGGAAGGGAGTTTTCCTGTTTTGAGCCAAGCATTTGCAAAAGCTTTAAAAATATGTTTTCTGAAATTATTTTGATTTGTGTCTGTATAAGATTGATATTCTTTTAAAACAGGCTCCAATTCGTTTTCTTCAAAATAGGGATTGTTTTGAACCGGATGATTTTGAATGATCATTGTTTGAAACAAATGTGCCAATGTATACATTTCTTGAATCAACTTCTTATCGGTTGTTTTTATAGATAAGGTTTCATAGAGAATATGACTATCCGGATCGTTTTTGCTATCGATATTTAAAAACGGAAATTCTTTTTGAATATCTTCAAAATTTTTTGGCGTTGGAATAATGCTCGGATGATAGTGATTGATTAAAGAAACGTTAAATTTTTGCTGAGCCTCATTTGCAATTTTTACAATAATCGGTAAAATGATTTTAAAGGTATCCTGCGCTTTTTTTGCCAAAGACTCATTCAATTTTTCATGGCAAATGTCGTTTCTTAATTTAAGGGCTTTGATAAGTTCTTTGTTTTCTTTTTTTGTGATAAACCCGAGTTTTAAAAAAACATTCGGCTGATCGGGGGATAATCCTGCATGTGTAACACAAAGATCTCTATAAGCTTTTCGCATATCCATTAATAATAAAAGTGAGTGAACGTCATAATGGGTTTGTGGTTGAATAGAGTTAATTTTTTCATCGAGTTTGCCGGAAGGAATGGATAAAATCAAAGAAAGATATTTGACCATATTTTTTTTGAAATCTTTTAAAAGATTTGTTGTATTGGATAAAGTTGCAAACGGTTTGAAATTATACTCTGTTTGGTGGGCAAAATGATCTCTGAAAGAAAGATATGTTTTCATATTTAAAATATCATTTTGATCCATCGTTTGATTTGGGGGAAGAATTTTTTCAATGTCATCAAAAACAGGAACATTGGTCGGCAAATTTTTGCTTGATTTTAGCTCTTGAATAATTTTGCATAAAAGCTCGGTTGAAATTAAAAGATATTGTTCTAAATAATTGGCATTTTTTGTTTTGCCGTATTCAAGTTTTTTTGCCAAATATTCTTGAGTCAATGTTTCTTGAGAACGGCTCTTCCCCATTTTTTTAAAAATTTCTTCCGTGTATCCGATTAAATAGATTAATGAACGGCTGGCGTCAAAGGATTGCAGGATATATTCGGATAAACTTTTATCTGTTTTAAAAGTGGCTCTTAACATTAATTCATCATTAATCCAAATTTGATGATAAACAGGTTTATCCGGTTTTGTTTCAGAAAGCAAAATATGAATACTTTCAGAACCGGCTTTATCCAAAATATTTGTTGTTTCAAAAACAGGCCCCGTGGATGTTAAGATATAATAATGATAGTGAAGGCAATTAGCCACTTCATTAATATTTTCATCCGATCCGAATAAGTTGATTTTTCCAATCGAATCAAATGGTCTGGAGGCTTCTTTTTGATTTGCAAAAACAGGTTCAAATTCGCTAAGCCACAAAGTTTTTTTAGCCGTATGGCGAGCCAAGCTTTTATTCCCGGCAATTTGATGAATATTGCCGGCAAAAGTTTTGGTCCAATAGTCGATTTCATTTAAAAGAAATCTTTTAACATTTTCATTTTTTTCAACGCGTAATTGTTTTGAATAGGCAGAAACAATTTCTTTTCTTCTGATTGCTTCTTTATAGGTGTTTTCAGTGGCAAAATTTAAAAATTCTTCAAAACTTTTAAAATTTTGAATGGGTTCATATTCTTGATAAAAATGTTGATATTTCGCCAAATTTTCGCACAAAATATCAAGCATGTTGTTTAGTTTTAAAGAAAGTTTTTGACTCATGTTAATTTTTTTGATTTTCAGATTTAAGAGTTGGTAACGGATATCCTTTTTCAAAAGCCTTTAAAATGCCTTTGCTAATCAATTGTTTTAAATTCGGTAAAACGTTTGAGTCCGGGTTTTTGCCAAGATAATCAATTTCCTGATAAAACGGCGAAAATTCGCTGTCAATGTATGGACAGGTTTTTTTGCCGTCATTTCCCTTAATGAAATGATAAGTAACCAACGAAAAGGTATAGAGTTTTTCCAAAAGTTCTTTATCAACGATTCTGATAAAAAGTTTTTTATCCGGATCTGTTTCAAAGGAAGTGTTCAGAAATGCAAACTCTTGTTGAAAATCGCTTAAAGATTTGGTTTGAGCCGGCGCCGTGTTTTGATAATAATTTTTTAAAGTAACGCCATATTTTTTATCAACATTGGTTGCAATTTTATTGATAACCGGCCAAACTGCTATAGCTTTTTCTTCGGCTTGCATGGCAAAGGCAGAATCAATTTTGCTGTGACACAAACGATTTCTTAAATCAACGGCATCTGTTAAAATTTGATTTTCGTTTGCATCAATAAATTTAAGCGATTCAAAAACATTTTCTGCGTTATCCGGTAAATTTTCTTCTTTAACACAGATATCTCTTAAAGCTTTTCTGGTATCCATTAAGGTTATCAATGCATTCACATTAAATGTTTCTTCTTCTTTAATCTGACTGATTTGATTTAAAATATCGTTCGGATTGATATTTAAAAGATTGGCAATATAAGACACCATATCGTCTTTAAAATCAGCCAATAAATCCGGATGAGAATCATCTCCCATCGGGCGCAAGTTATATTCAGTCGGATGAGCAAGGTCATCCCTGATTCTTAAATATTCTTTCATTTTTGCAACATCATTATTTGAAAATGGTGCTGTGATGCCAATAATGTCATTTAACTTGTCGTAGAGTCCTGAGTTTATCGTGGCTGGGGAATTCTTTTTTCTTCTTTTAATTAACTGGCCGAATAATTCAACCGTTATCAAAGCGAATTGTTCCATATATTTTTCGCCTTCGCGTTTTAAATGCTCCATGCGCATTTGTTTGAGTTGCGAATTGATGAACTCTTGGGTTAAATTACCGTTGGCTTTTTTTTCAATTTCTTCAGCATAGGCAACCAAATAAAAAACATCGCCGATTCTTTTCTGGTCTTGATTTAAAAAATCATAAAGACTTTGATCGGTTAATAAATTTGATTGAAGCATTAAATGATCGTTAATCCATATTTGATGACGAACAGGCGTTTTGGGTTTAGCTAATGAAAAAAGAGCTTCCAAGCGGTCTTGATTGGCTTGTGTCCCGCAAGATAATGAATGAATAAGGGGGCCTAAAGCATATTTTTCTTGATAATGAGTGGAATAAAATTCTTTAATTTCTTTATTTGATCCGAAAAGATTTGTTTTGGCAACTGAATCAATGGGGCGAGCTTGTTGCTTTTGATTAGCTAAAATAATTTCAAAATCTCCAAGTAAAATAAGAGATTTTGCAGCACATCTTGCCATAGTTTCACTGCCGGCAACCCAAGTGGGACTATAAGGCAATTTTGAAAATTCTTGAAGTTTATCTTCAATTTCAGCCAATTTTTTTGAATCAGTTTCTTTTTTCTTTTGATCGGTTAATTGTTTGATTTCTTTTGCTTGGCTCAAAGCTATTTGCTGAATTCTTTCAACAAGAGTATTTAAAAATTCGTTATAATCCGTTTCATTTTTAAGCGAAGCAAACCTTTTTCTTGCATAAGAAAATTGCGCTAAATTATAGCAGATTAATTGAAGCAAATCAGCTTCACTTAGTTTTTTATTTATGTTTTTTGGTGTTGGCATTTATTCCCCTTTAAGTTTGTTTTTGCTATTATATCATAAAATTAATAATTTTTCAATTAAAATCTTGACAAAAAAACAAAAAGAGATTTTTTCTCTTGCAATGAGTGTTTGATTTTGGTATAATCATTATATGACAAACGAATTTATGATTTTATTTTCCCGCAGAATCCGCCGAATTTAGTCGGCGGTGAGAGTTTGTCTATTTAAAAAATCATCTTTCACTTGCCTCTGACAGAACTAAAACTCTGAGCAGTAAATTTTTTTTAAGTTAATTTAATAACATGAGTCAAAGTGAAAGGAAAAATATGAAATATTCTCATGAAGTTGCCGGCCTTAAAGCCGATATTGATTTAATTGAAACAGATTTAAGCGGAAAACTTTATCCTTTAAACCCAAAAGATTTTTTTTGGGAAGGGCAGGAAATGGGTCAAAAACATTATTTAAGAAAAGAAGTGGTAAATATGCTTTTAAAAGCCAAAAGTTTTTTGCCGAAAGGTTATACATTTTTTATTTATGAAACATTTCGCTCCCATGAAAAACAACAATCAATGTTTCAATCTATGTTCCTAAAAATGCAAGAAAAACATCCTGCTTTATCTTTAAAAGAATTAAGAGAAAAAACAAATGTTTATGTTGCGGATCCGGATGGTATTGGAAGCGGTCATCAAACGGGGGCGGCCATTGATTTGACAATTTGTGATTTAAATAAAAATTGTTTAGATATGGGGGCAAAGTATTTAGAGGCAGATGATGAAAAAACAGCAATGGCGTCAAAAAAGATACCTCTAATGGCTATAAAAAATAGATATTTATTTAAAAGGGTGATGGAAGAAGCGGGATTTTTGAACTATCCGCCGGAATGGTGGCATTTTAGTTATGGCGAACACGAGTGGGCGGTTTTAAGTGGTAAACATAAAACAATTTATCGGGCCATTAAAAATCAAAAGTTTATGGATAAGCTAATGCAAGACTCTCGTCAAAAAGAATAATTTTGGAAAATAAGTCGGTTTACCAATGCCGGCTTATTTTTTTTGAATTTAATTTGTAATTCCTCTTAAATATTCCCGTCCGCCCTTTTTGTCTTTATCAATGAGCATCATTTTGTGATTGGGAAATTCATAGGCAGATATATAATCAAATCCTTCTGTGATCACATATTCCGGAAAAAGAATAAGTGGATTTTTATCGGTAAAATAGGTGAATAAATATTTATTCAACATGCTTTCATCATGCCAAACAGGTATCACATTGTTTTGAATGTCCGTATCTGTCCATTCCTTTAGAAGAGCGCTCATTTTCAAAAAACCTTCGCTTGTCCCACCATTAAAAGCGCCGGTAACATAATATTTTCCTTTATCAGCCGGAATATAACTTTTTGATTCTTTATTTTGCTCATAAGGGTATGGACGTTGGATTTCCAGCCAATACCAAGAATGCATTGTAACCATTATTTCTTGTTCGTCAGTTGGGAAAATTTCTTCATTGATATCTTGAACGGGCTGGCAATCGCCGTTTAAAAAATAAATGTAATCGAATTTTTTAAGCTCTTCTTTTATAGCATCAAAAAAGTGATATCTTTTTAATGTAATATACGGCCACGGTAACTGGTCTTGATGAATTTTAACAACATTTTTTGCCACTTTTAAATTATCATGGTTCGTAAACAAAAAATATGTTTTTTCATGTTTGGGCAAAAAGTGTTTTTCCATTGATTTATAAAAGTTTTCCCAAAAAACGATATATCTTCCCGTCGCGATATAAAGAATGGCAATTTTTTTAGGTTTATCGAATGAAACTTGAGAATTTTGAACTAATTCATAAGCGTTATTTTGTTTTAAATATTGCTGAATAGATTTATTGGTCTTAAACAAAATGGAATAATTATTTATGCTTAAAATTTTGCCGGATTCTTTTATAGAAGGGTGATTTTTATAAAAAATCTTTTTTTCATTTTCGATATTAAGAGATTCCGGTTTGTATACATACGTTTTTCTTTCGTTGTTATAAACAAACATTTCTCGGCCCCATTCATCCCATTTTATGAGGAGTTTTTGATTGGGGATAAATGTAATAACTTCTGCTTCATGAGTGTGATGTTTTCGTTTCACACGAGAGCCGTTTTCTTTAAAAATAAGTTCGTCTTGCCAAACAAGATGCTGGACGATAACAGGTGTTACTGGTATCTGATGCTGAAAGGAAAAATTCAAATTTTTTTTGATGGGCGGATAGGTAAAAACCGCGCTTAAGATGAAAATAAAAAGGGAACTTAAAATCAAAACTTTTTTTATGGAAATTTTCATCATTCTTTCCTTATTTTGAGCATTCTTTTTAAAGTGAAGAATATATTTGAATCAGCTTTAAGTCAGCATATAACAAGATGCTTTAAATGGCAAGGTTTTAAATGAAAAAAATAAATGAATAAAAAAACACCCGGCTAAAAAAATCAGTCTGGGTGTTTTCTTAAGAATAAAAATAAGTTTATGACTTAACTATTTTGCCTTTCTTGACTTTTGTCAAGTGAGTTAGTTGTTTTATGCTTGATAACAATAACGGCATTTGTTTTTCCTTTATTGATTTTTTGTTCAATAAAAGCAATAGTTTCTTTATCACCTTTTTGTTCAAGCATTTCTATAACATCTTTTCCAAAATAGTTTTTGATTTTACAATCCGCGCCTTTTTCAAGAAGAGTGGAAATTATTTCTTTATATTGTTTGTCACAAGCATAATGAAGAGCTGTATTCCCACAGAGATCCTGTTGATTAAAATTGATTGACTCAGAATAAGCCATTAAGGCTCTAAATTGATTCATATTTCCTCTGCGGCAAATTTTATGTAACGCTGTTTTTCCATCTTCAGTCGGTTCGTTAAAATTCGTTACGTGTTTTGCCAAATGATGCGTGGCAATCGGTAAAGGTAAACAAGCGGCAATCGGTAATAAAGCGTTTAAGTTATCGTCTTTTAAATAAACGGCTTCATAAGGGTGTAACCAATGAAAAATCTTGTGTAAAATTTCTTGATTGTTTGATTTAACAGCCAATGAAGCAACACTTTCTTTTCCGATATTTTCTTGAAAAATCGGGGTGCCATGTGTTTGAAGAAGTTTTAAAACTTCAAAGTTTGGATTTTGCATGGCAAGATGCATTGGTAAATCTTTATTATTGTTTTGAATCAGTGTGTTTGCATGATATTTTTCAATCAATTTTTTCACAAGTCTTGTATTGCCGGTTAATGCAGCAATATGAAGAGCTGTGTTGCCATCTTTATCTTGTGCATTAATATTTGCGCCATTTTCAGCCAAAAGGTCAATAACGCAAGGATGCGCTTTTTTTGCTGCTAAAACAATAAGGGG
The DNA here is from genome assembly GCA_017533325.1 of Alphaproteobacteria bacterium. Taxonomy (GTDB): domain Bacteria; phylum Pseudomonadota; class Alphaproteobacteria; order CAAHEQ01; family UBA3637; genus RGIG4140. The sequence goes on along the minus strand of JAFXIF010000041.1, from coordinate 8,365 downwards.
CTCTCCAACATGAAGGGTGTTTGCATTAGCTCCTCTTTTTAACAACTGATGAACCATTAAAGGCGAATCCATTTCAATGGCTAATCCGAGCGGATATTTTTTTGTCGGATTGTCATGATATTTATAATAGTCATAATACATATTTGGATCAGCGCCTCTTTCGAGCAAAAGTTTTGCCATGCTTAAATTATCATTTAAAACGGCATAGCCAAGTGCAGGCATACTCCATTCATAAGCAATATCATTGGGGTTGATTTTAGCGTCTAATAATGCTTTAACTCCTTGTTCGGAATCATATTTTGCAGCCAGTTCCATCATACTGAGACTTTTATAAAAATAGCCTGTTTTAGCGCCACGTTGCCAGATAAAATCCTGCATCGCGTTTTCTCTTTTTGAGCAAATAGCCGATAAAAACTGGCGTTGCTCATCGTTTGGGTAATCAGATGGATAATCCCCGGGGGCATAGAAGTTATAATCATCATCACTCATGAATTGATCCTTTCAATAAATTGCATAATAAAAATCTATCAAAATAATCGTTGATTGTCAATAAAAATAAGAGGTTTTATGAAAGGTTTGTTTTTATTTATGAAAATAAAGACAAAAAAGAAAAAGTTTCTTGAGAGCTTAAAAAAAGTTTAAATTTTGAGAAATAACGAAAGTATGGTATAATAAGTATAGATGAGGCTTTTTTTAAGGAGGGGGCCATGAAGTTTTTTAAATTATTTATCGCGGTTTTTATGTTGATAAGTATGCCTTTAAAAGCTCAAGATATTGAGTTTGAAATCGGCAATTTGATTAGCGAAATTGAAGTGCAGGAAATGGATATTTTGCGTCAATCTTCTTTGCCGCATATTGATAAGATATTGTCTCTTGTTGAAGAAAATGTTTTCACGCCGGCTATTAGCTCTCTTGCGCAATCTGTTCTTGAAGAAGAAGGACTTGTTGAAGAAAGTTATTGTTTGTTGGGGTTGGATATCAATGAAATGGGAAATTATACCCTTTTGGAATATAGAACCAAAAATTTAGAGCCAACGGATAAATATATTGCCATGAGTGTTACATTGGCTCTTGAAAGATGTGGAGTGATTCAAAAAGAAGAGCGCCGAAGTTTATATGAAGTTTTTAAAACAACCATGATGACTGGGGTTGCTGATTATACTTATGCTGATTGGGAAAAAGATGTTTCTTTAAAATAAATTCCTTTTAATTTTATATTGTATAATCTTATTTTTTTTTTTGATATATTTTTTTTAGGTTAACTTTGGGTGGAGTAAAAAATGTATAAAGAAGGAGTAAAAAATGTATAAAGACTTAAGTGATGGACATTTGATTTCCGATAAAATCGAAAATAACGAGGCTTTTCCAGTGGGTGGATCTTCTCGTGGTAGAAATAACACATTTATGGTTGCTGACTTTTCTTCTTTTGAAGGAGTGTTTGAAAGTATAAAACGAACGGCGGATGCATTGAAACGATCAGCTTCGGTTAAAGATTGGTATGGTAAATTAAAATTGGATTTTGATTATTCTTTGTTTTGTCATATGCTGGCATTTACTAACGTTATTCAAAAAAACTATCCTGATAGTATTAATGTTCGAAAACATAACGGATTTTATGATGCTGAAACACCAAAAAAATTATCAGAAGCTGTGGAGGCAAAAGCTTGTGCTTGCACGGAATTTTCTGTTTTGGCGCAAGGATATTTTCAAAGACAAAATATTCCAACTCGTTATGTGGCTGGTGACGTGGTTACAAAAGGTGATACGGATGATTTTAGCGCACATAGCTTTATTGCCTTATCAGATGGGGATAAACAGTATATTTATGATCCGGTGAATGTTATAAAGAGATCTGATGGTTCACTATTGCCACGGGTTGCAGAGGTTATTGATTTAAAATCTGGTTTTATGTTAGAAACAAAAAGTATGTTTAATAAGGATAGATGGTGTTATGCAAGTGGAGAAAAAAGAGCTTTTCTAACTAATTTACCAACAAAAAAAAGCTCTGTCCCGATGGGAATGATTGATAAAACAAGTGGGCGCGGTTAAGTGTTTAAAAATGAAATACAAAAAAATATTAAAAGTCACAACAGCTTGATATAAAATAATCAGGAATTAAAAAGCTTTTAAATTTAATAAAAGCATGCTATACTTAAAAAAATAGCATAGGGGGATTATTAAAGATGACAAGTGAACAACAAAGACAATTAAATCAACAACTTGTTCAAGCCGTTTGGAGGGGAAATAAGCAAGAAGTTAACCGTTTGCTTCAGGCGGGTGCGAATATTAATGTGAAAGTGAAAAATTATGGCTCGCTTTTGCATGTTGCTCTGGCAAAAGGGAATCATGAGATGATGGACTATCTGTTACGGCAAGGGGTTAATCCCGAACAGACAGATTCAAAAGGGCGAAGTGTTGTTCAACTGGCTGCCTATCAAGGTGATATCCAAACATTAGAACTTATGCAAAAAAATGGTGTTGATTTAACCGCTGTGGATTCAAATGGGATTGGTTTATTGCATTTTTCGTTGCTGAGCGGGCAAACAAAAGCTGCCAGATATTTGATTGAAAACGGATGTGATGCTAATGCTTCTTTCGGAAAAGGATTTCGAGCGGTTGATATTGTTGAGGGCACCTTGAAAAAGGGAGTGAGAAATTTGGATGGCTCGACAACGCCTTTAACCACAGAGCAGAGAAAAGAGGTTGAAGAATTGCTTGTTTATTTGCAAAATCAGGGCACTGAAAAACCAAAAGTTGATATTACTTATTATCAAATGGCTAAATCTGAAGAACGGCTTAAAATGCTTCAAGACGGGCGGGCTCCGATTTTATCAATGAAAGCTCAAATGATAACCGAAATTTTCGATTCTGAAAAGATGAGTCAAGCTCTTGAAGGCCCTAATATATCGAAAGAAGAGCGCTCTCACCTTCTTTATTATGCCGTCAGATATGGAAATGATGATTTGCTTATGCAATTAGTTCAACATGATGTTGATATAAATTATCAACCGGGACATCAAAACGATCACTCTATTGAATCATCTATGCTGTTTATAGCGCTTGCCAGAGGAAATGTGAAAGGGTTTAAAGCGTTGATTGAAAAAGACAGCACATATCAAGATTTTTACCTTGCTGTTGCGGCTCAAAAAGGGCAATCGGAAATTTTTAAAGTTTTGCTTGAAAATGGAGCTAATATAAATACAGCTTCTGAACAAATAAAAGATGGCAGAACAGTTTTACATCTTGCGGCTTTAGGTGGCAACACGGATATTATTCAATCTTGTTTAGCTCATGGTTTGTCTGTTAATGTGCAAGATAAAAACGGCGATACGCCCCTTCATGATGCCAGAGATTTAGCTTCGGTAAGGGCTTTATTAGCGGCAGGAGCGGATGTTTCTATTGCAAATAAAAGAGGGGACACGCCGCTTCATCAAGCGATGATACATGTAAGAGAACCTGAAATTATGCGAGCTATGATAGCTTCTCCGACAGCTGATTTTAATAAAGTTGATTCAAAAGGAATGCGCCCGTTGGATGTGTTAGATGCGCAAATTGCATTTTATTATCCAGATGGAAATGTCCCACCGGAACTTGCAAAAATCAGAGCAGAAATTGCCTCAAAAACCAATCCTCGACAAGATGAAATTCAAGTGGCGAAGAATGTTTCTGCTGAAGAAAGGCTTGAATATACAACTGCGTTGAGAAGAGAAATCAGGAAAGGATATCATGCTAATTTTTCAGTTATGAAAAACTTGATTGAACAAGGGGCGGATTTAAATTTAAAAGGAGAAGAGGGAAGCTCTTGTTTGGAAGAGTCTGTTGGCGCTTGTCAGTATCAAGTTGTCTCTTTGATGATTGAAGCGGGGGCAAATAAAGAGCCGGCCGCTTTGGAGAGGGCTTTGACTTCTGATCCGGAACAACTTGGAACATACGGAGATCCCAAAATGGTGAAATTGCTTTTAGAAAACGGATGGGATCCTAATCAGGTAATTTCTTATTATGACGAAGAAACGGGAGAACGTGGGGAATACTTGGTTTTTCATAGTGCAATTGGAATGGGAAATATTGAGGTGATTCAAGTTTTTATAGATTCCGGGGCTGATTTAAACAAAAAAGATGAAAATGGCCAAACGGCTCTTGACTTATTAAGAGAACAAGGATTGTTGGATCAAGTTAACATTCCGGCTGAGGCGTTGGTGCAAAATCAAGAGGCTCAAAATGAGGCAGGGCGGAACGATCAAGGGCTTTCAGCGATTCTTTCTCATTCGGCTGAAGGAGTTGCTCAAAGTAATGAAATTAATTTGGCTTTGATGGGAAATTCAAGAGTGTCTTAAATGATATCTTTTTTTAATTCAACTTGCCGGCTTTTTGCTTGGCAAGTTGTTTTTATATAAGGGGTTGAAATAAGATAGTATACTCCCTTTAAAACAGAAGACGAAAACTTATCTTGTTGATATAAAAAATAATCAGGAATTAAAAAACTTTTTTAATGGTGCCTTGTGTGTGAAAGATAAATCTTTCATCCCTCACAAAGTTCGGGACCGGCTAAAGCCGTCGCGTCTGATAAATCAGCCGCCTGACTCGTCGAGCCATCTAAATCGACTACCATATAAAAAAACCACCCCGAAGGGTGGATTTTTTAAAATGGTGCCGATTGTCTGACTCGAACAGACGACCTGATGATTACAAATCAACTGCTCTACCAACTGAGCTAAATCGGCGCTGTGTGACTATTTATACAAGATAAAAAAAATAAATGCAAGACTTTTTTTTAAAAAAATGTATTTTTTTTGAAACTTATTGATTTTTAAATGTTTTTTTGAGAGGGTTTTGAACTTGTGGTATAATAATAAGATATAAGGGATTTATCAAGGATCCAAAATGAAAAAGGGATTATTTGTTTTTTTATTGATGTTTTGTTATTTTTTTTCTGTTGTAAAAAAGGTTTATAAAGCAAAAAGTCCCTTGTGATCACAAGAGGGATGAAAATTTTAGTTCTTTGGCAAAATAAATTAAACAGGGTTTGTTATCAATCTCTTTGACGGGGTTTTGCAAGAAATAAACCAGATTGTTCATGAAACTTGGCATTAAATCCATTTTTGTTAAAGCAATCGAGCCACCATTTTTGACTTTTAATTACACGGGGGCCAACTGTGCTTGCACGATATTCTGTGCCACCTGCTTTTTCATCATCTTCCGTTGTAAGATGAATGGCAACAACAAGTTTTGAGTTTTTAAATTTATCTAAAACAGCGGGGATTTCTTCTTCTTTAACGCAAGTGAGCACTTCATTGCAATAAACAAGATCATGATTAATGGGTTGTTGATAATCCAAAATAGACCCGATTGTCACATTTGGATGAATAGGTTTATATTCTTTGATGTCAATGCCATTAACGCGCATGCCCATTTTTTCTGCTTGAACTAATAGTTTTCCAGAGGCACAGCCACAATCAAAAAAGGAAAGAGGTTTTTGCCCCAATTCTTCTTGATATAACTCAATGATTTTTTTAATAGGTTGGGTGTAAATAATCCATAAGGCACCTGATTTTTCCCGAGAATAGTAGGTGTATGGGCATTTTATTTCATAATAAGATTTTTCTTTTTTTATTTGTTTAAATAATTTTTTAAAAAAATTAAACATTGGAATTTTGTTACCCTTATTAAAATTCCCTATCTTTGTTGGCGTTTATAATATCATATTTTTCAATAAATTTCAATGGAAATAAACAAAAAAATGATGCCTTTGGTTTGGGTGTTTAATTTGTTATAAATCTTTTTTTGTGACAAGATAATTTGCTTTTAAATAATTTTTTGACAGGGTTTTGAACCTATGGTATAATGATAAAATATAAGGGGATTATCAAGGAGTCTTAAATGAAAAAAGGATTATTTGTTTTTTTATTAATGTTTTGTTGTTCACTTTCAGCCATGGCAAAGGTTTATAGCTCAGGCGATCTTTCGCCATGTGATGATAAAATGTGTGAACAATCAGGGAATTTAGCAAATGGTATTTTAAAAGAATATCATGAAAACGGGAATTTGGATCGAGTAGTAACTTTTGAAAATGGCGTGAGAGAGGGAATTGCAAAAGGGTATTACGAAAACGGGAATTTAGAAGTGGAAGCGCTTTGGAAAAATAATAAGATTGAGGGAATTTCAAAAAAATATGATGAAAATGGGAATTTGTTGGAAGAAGTGTCTTGGAAAAATGGAGCTATAGAGGGAATTGCAAAAGGGTATTATGAAAATGGAAATTTAGAATTTGAAACCCCTTATAAAAATGATAAGATTGAGGGAATTGCAAAAGAGTATTATGAAAATGGAAATTTGAAATGGGAAATTGTTTTTAAAGAGGGGAAAGCGATTTCTGGATTTATGTATGATGCCATCACGGGCAAAAAACAAGAAATGACGAATGCACATTTGCATAATTTGATGAAATAGCTTTCATAATAAATTTTTAATTTTTTTAATCTTTATATCATCTTATTTAAAAATCAAATAAATGAGTTGTCTTAAATTAACATATTGATTTTAAAGACGTTATTTGTGCGCAATTTTTAATTATTGTTAAAAATCAAAAAGAATGATACAACAAATGGATTAATGCATTAAAAAAGCTGGTTTTATATTTGCCATTCTTGAGCATTGGCGACAAAGGGTATTGAAACAAAAATTAAAGTAAGTAGGTGAAAAAAATGCATGTTGTCTCCTTGTTTTATATGATATCTTTTTAATTGTAAAAAATTTTTTGTTTTTTTTAATTAAATTATTAAGTTGTCTTAAAAAAACTTTCCTTGATTTTCTTTATAAATTTATGTAAAATAATGTCAGTTTTTTTATATAAAATTAGGTGAATTTATGCTTTTATTATCTTTAGATACCGCTTCGACAACGCTTTCTCTTTCTTTATTTGAAAATGAAAAGGTGTTGGCAAAATTTGATGAAACCATGATAAGAGGTCAAGCAGAACGGTTGATCCCTGAAATTCAAAATTTATTTTTTAAAGCAGGGCGCGAAGTTAAAGAATTGTCCGCTGTTGCCGTTGGAGTTGGCCCCGGGTCTTTTACGGGTGTTCGCGTGGCTTTGGCAACGGCAAGAGGATTTGGTTTGGCGCTTAATGTCCCTGTTTTAGGCGTTTCTTCTTTAGAAGCTTATGCTTATGGGGCGGAGGAAGATGTTTTTGTTGCGCTTGACACAAAACGTGGCGATTTTTACGTTGCCGGATTTGATAAAGATTTAAATGAAGTTTTTTCACCTCGCATCATGACAATGGATGAAATTAAAATCTTGAACCCGAAATTGATTGCTTCAGATGCTTTTGCTTTGTTTGAAGAAGAAGGGTTTAGAGTTCGCAAAAATGATTTTTCTCTTTCCGAACAAATTGCAAAAATTGCTTTATCCCGTGGGGAAAATAATTTGCCGGCCGAACCTTGTTATTTAAGGGATGCTGATGTCACTGTGTGAAATGAGTAACCTTCATGCAAAAGCTGCCGCTACCTTGCACCAAACAGCTTTTGAAAAATCGTGGAGTGAGCAAGAATTTTTAAACTTGTTTTCTTTAAATACAACAAAGGGTTGGATGGATGAAAGCTCTTTGTTAGTGATTTCGCTTGTTTTAGATGAAATTGAAATTCTGACCATTCTGACTCACCCAAATTTTAGAGGGCAGGGAAAGGCAAAAGCTTTGTTGGAACACTTGATTTCTTATGCTAAAGAAAATAATGTTCGGCAGATTTTTTTGGAAGTCAATATCGAAAATCAACCGGCGATTTCCTTATACGAAAAAATGGGTTTTACAAAAACAGGTGTGCGCAAAAATTATTATAAGATGAAGGATGGTTTGTTCAAAGACGCCCTTTTATACAGGCTTTTAACGCACATCTAAAGCGAAAAAAGTTATCTTATGTAGGCTTTCTACACTGCAATAAATTTTCTCATCTTTATCTGTTACGCTAAAATCCTGTATCTTTTTAACGCACATCTAAAGCGATAAAAATTACCTTACAAAAGGTTTTCTATACGTTGGCAATTTTTCTCATCTTTATCTATTACGCTAAAAGCCGGTATGCTTTTAACGAATATCTAAAGCGATAAAAATATTCTCAAGGATTTTAAGCTTCTAAATTACCGAATTTACCGAATTCACCGTTAAAATAAAGCTTGACAGTTCCGACAGGGCCGTGACGTTGTTTGGCAATAATGGCTTCGGCTTGATTGGCAAGCAAAATCTTTTTTTCTTCCCATTCTTTCATGCGAAGAGCAAATTTTTCCGGCGTTTCATTTAAATGTTTCACAGGAACATCATTTTGTAAATAATAAATTTCACGGAACACAAACATCACGATATCGGCATCTTGTT
>JAFXIF010000040.1 GCA_017533325.1 Alphaproteobacteria bacterium | reverse complement strand
AACAACGTGCTGTTTTACAGGCCTTAAATAAAGCCGATAACAAACCGGTTATTCGTGATGCAAGCAAAGAAGTGACTGTTAAATTAAAGAAAAAAGCAATTCTTAGTCCCGAATTTATGGAATTGTGGAATAAAATCAAGCAAAAGACCACTTATCGTGTCCAGTTTGATTTGGATACCTTGGTTGAAAACAGCATTAAAGAAATTAAGGAAATGCCCGAAATCGGAACGGCTCGTTTACTCAGTCAAACAGCCAGTGTTAATATTGAAAAATCGGGTGTTTCACACCAAGCAGGAAGAACATTTATTCAAGATTTAACCCGAAACTATGAAACATTACCGGATATTTTACGCCTGATTTCCACGAAGACGCTTTTGAAACGGTCAACAGTTAATCGTATTTTACAAGAAAGTGGTCGCATGGCAGACTTTTTGAAGAATCCGCAAGAGTTTTATGAAAAAACATTGGAAATTATTGAACGCAATCGTCATAAATTGGCTATTGACGGTATTAAGTATATTAAACTCGCCGATGAAGAATACTATGTGCAAGAGATTTTTGACAGTACTGAGTTGATTGCCAACCTTGATAAGAATGCAGTTGCCGTTGAAAACAGTGTTTATGACCATGTCATTTATGATAGTGGAGTTGAAAGCAAATTTGCTGTTGCCTTGGATCAAGATCCGGATGTTAAAATGTTCTTTAAAATCCCAAGCCGATTTAAAATTGAAACACCTATCGGAACCTATAATCCTGACTGGGCCGTTTATTTGGAAAAGAACGGCGAACAAAAACTCTACTTTGTGTTAGAAACCAAAGGAACGGATAATTTATTCTTGCTCAGAGAAGAAGAAAAATTGAAAATCATGTGCGGAGCCGAACACTTTAAGGCTTTGGATGGCATTGGTTTTTCAAAAAATCCTGTCAGAGAATGGCAAGAATTTAAGCAAACGGTGTAAACAATGAGTGGGGCTTCACGTTTTCAATCCTCGTTTGAAGCGGTTTGGACTGCAAGATGTTTAGCAGGTCTTGTTGATGATGAAAATTTAGTGCCTGCGTTTGCCTCTGCTAACATTAAGATTTTACCTTATCAGATAGCGGCGGCCCGTTTTGCTTTGCGATCTGCAAACATAAAAGGCTGTATTTTATGTGATGAAGGCAGTCTTGGTAAAACTTATGAGGCTTTGTTGGTTGTATCGCAACGTTGGTATGAAGGTAAAGAACGGATTTTAATCGTTTTGCCCCAAAACCTTAAAAGTCAATGGCAAGAAAAATTAACCAAAGAGTTTACTTTACCGCTAACCGATTGGAACGAATATACGCAAGAGACCAAAGGCCTGTGCCTGATGACGTATGATGAAGTCATTAAAAATGAAGAAAAAGTCAGTCAAATCGTTTGGGATTTAGCTGTTTTTGATGAGGCAGACTTTCTACTCAAACCGGACAACAAATCGGTTTCTACGATTAAAAAGGCAGTTGGGAATGCGTTTAAATTGCTTTTAACCCCGACCCCTATTACATTAAGCATCATGGATATTTATGGACTTATCCATTTTATTGATGAAACTTTGTTGCCCGATGCTGATAGTTTTTATAAAAGATATTTTAGAAAGCCCGAAAACTATCCTGAACTTTCATCATGGGTATCCAAATTTGCGTTTAGAACTTTAAAAAGACAGGTTGAACCTTATGTTAATTTTACTAAACGTTTGCCGGTTGTTCTCAATTATAGTCCGATAAATGATGAAAAAAAACTCTATGATTTAACCGAAAAATACTTGGCTCTTGATAATAAAACTGCCTATCCGCAAATGGATAATTATCAGTTAGCATTACAGTTTT
>JAFXIF010000039.1 GCA_017533325.1 Alphaproteobacteria bacterium | reverse complement strand
TTTAATTGGAAAGGAAGCTATAACAGATGAACGGTTATAGTATTCCACAAAAAATATTATAGCATATTTTAATTGGAAAGGAATGGGTGTTTTAATAAAAAAACTTGAGGGTTGGGAAAAAGTGATATATATCATAAAAAAAAGAGTGAATGGAGAAGAATGAGATGTTTTTTATTGTGTCATTTTTATTTATGAGTTTGATTTTTGGTTATGTTGAATGGCGTTTTGTTGCCCTTTTAGCTTGGCCAATGTGGGCAAAAGGTATCATTTCTCTTTGTTTATTGCCTGCGCTTTTTAATTTATGGGTTATTTTATTTTATGGTGATTTGGTGCCAAATTGGGTTTCTAAACTTTTTTCCGGTTCTATGGTTTTGTTGGTATTTTTGTTTACGGCAACATTTTTAACCGATATGTTTCGTTTAATTACGCCTGTTTCAAATATTATTCCAAAACTTGTTTTCTTCTTGTGCATCGGACTAACAATTTTTTCCGTTTGGAATGCCTCTTTGCTACCAATGGTAAAAAAAGTGGAAATCAAATCCTCTTTATGGGCGGGTCAAAAACCATTAAAAATTGTTCAATTAACGGATTTTCATATCGGGCAGGGATTTGATGGAAAATGGCTTGAACAAGTGATTGAAAAAACGAATCGTTTAAATCCGGATTTAATTGTGATTACAGGGGACTTGATTGATAAATCTCCTGTCGAGTTAGGCGATGAAATGCGCAAACTTTTATCTTTAAAAGCGCCGTTAGGTGTTTATATTGTTTTTGGCAATCATGAAGCTTATCACCAAGGAGAATTATGGCGTGAATTTTTCAAAAAAATAGGATTACCTGTTCTTAAAAATGAAAATATTTCTCTTGATTTTAAAGGACAAAAAATTGCTTTGGGCGGTATAGATTTTGGGGCAAATTATCAAGAGAAAAAAGCTGATGAATTATTGGAAAAAACATTTGCCGGCAGTGATGAACAGGATATGCGTATTTTATTGGCGCATCATCCTCATGTTTTTAAAAAAGCAACCAAACATAATATCTTTTTGCAATTATCGGGTCATACACATGGGGGAATGATTTTTCCGGTTGATTTGATTGTTAAGCTTTCCAATAAAGGATTTTTAAGAGGCCTATATAAAAAAGACGATTCCTATCTTTATGTTTCAAACGGCACCGGTCTTTGGGGTGGATTCCCGGCAAGATTTGGTTCTTTTAATGAAATCACACTTATTGAAATTTTTGGAAAATAAGAATGACAGAGAATTTTTTATTTGCTTTTTTTATTACTTTACTAACCGGACTTGCAACCTCAATCGGTGGATTTGCTGCTTTTTTTGTTAAAAAAAATGATTTTAAAATTCTCTCTTTTATTTTGGGGTTTTCTTCCGGCGTGATGCTATATGTTTCTTTAACAGCCTTATTGCCGGAAGGTTTTTTATTGTTTTTAAATTCTTTTGGAAAACTTTATTCTTTATTTCTGACTTCTTTATTTTTATTAATCGGAATGGGTTTTGTATTTTTTATTAACAAATTTATGCCTGAAGAGAAAATGGATAATTCTATAAAAAATGCACTAAAAAAAGATCAGCAAATTGTTTTAAAAACATCAGTTTTAGTTGCCTTTATTTTAGCTTTGCATAATTTACCCGAAGGATTATCAACATTTATGGCTATTTTGGTTGGGTTGGATATTTCATATCCGGTCGCCCTTTCAATGGCGATGCATAATATTCCTGAAGGAATTGCCGTTTGTTTGCCAGTGCTTTTTTTAACGAAAAGCCCTAAAAAGGCATTTTTATATACATTTTTAAGCGGATTTATTGAGCCTTTGGGGGCACTGCTCGGTTATGTTTTATTTTTGCCTTTGATTAAAGAAGGTTTTGCCGGTAGTGTTTTTGCTTTTGTTTCAGGTATGATGATTTTGGTTTCTGTTATAGCGCTTTATCCGGCAGTTCGAAAAAGAATTGGTTCGGTTTATTGTGTTGCCGGTTTTTTAATTGCCTGTTTTTTATCAGCGCTTACATTTTTATAAAAAAAAGAGCCGCTAAAAAGCGACCTTTTCTTTTGAATCATAAAATTGATTATTTCAATTTTTTTTCGACAAATTCCACGTGTTTTCTGGCTTTTTTGTCAAATTTGCGAATTTTTAACTTTTCAGTTTTTGTTCGCGGATTTTTCTTTGTGACATAGAAAACGCCTGTTCCGGCTGTGCTTTCTAATTTAATCTCAACTGTTGTCGGTTTTGCCATAATATACCACCACTAAATAAATAAGTTAAACCATAGGTGCTAACTATATATGAAAAAAAATATAAAGTCAAGCAAAAAGATGTTGTATTTTTGATTATTTTTTAAGAAACAGTGTCAATTTCATAACCATCTTGTTTAAGCCAATCAATTAACTTTGCCAAAAATGCCCGTTCTTTTTCATGAACAACGCCATCTGCTGTGATAACGTTTAAAACGGCTTGAAGCAAAGGCTCAACAACCAGTTTCCCTTTTTTTAAGCATCTATGAAAGGCCATTGAAAAACTTTCGTCATCCGGTGCCAATGAGATAAGATAATCATTCATTTGTTCATCTTTATAATCAAGATGAGGTAATCTTTCGCGAATATATTTTAAAACAGCCATTCTTTCTTTTGCGGTTCTTTTATTGTCAATTGAAACAAGATACATTAAAACAGTTGCTTCAGCGCCGGTTTCATTAATGGCTTTTGCAAAATCGCTCATGGGTTCCGGTAAATATGATTCTTCAACTTCAATACCTAAAACATTTTGAAGATAAAGATATGGATCGCTATATAACATTTTATTTGATAAGTCTTCAATGCAAGTGATTTGACTGACTTTAACAACGCGTGGTGCATTAATATCTAACGCAATTCCGTCAATAAAATAATCAGATTTGCTTTGGATGATTCTTCTGATTAAAAAATCTCTTTTTTTAACATTTGAAGTCATTGATTCATAACTGATGCAGGCTTTGACGGCAATGCCGGATTTTTTTTCACTTGAGCTTTTGACGGCTTCTTGAATTTTTTTAGGGGCTTGTTTTAACGAATTTTCTTCTTTATTTTCAGTTTCCCCTTTGATGTTTTTAACAGTGTTTAAGATATCTTTTTGTTTAACCATTTTTGTCATCCCTTTAAAACCGTTTTGACCCATTTTTCAGCATAAGTATATAAGCTTTTATTTGAAATTGCAACTTCTTTTTCCGGTGGAAGAAAGGTGGCTTTTGAAATAAAATCAATCTCTTTTGTTTGATTTTTATCATGCGATTTTTCTTTTAAAAACTTTTTCCATTCTTGATGTGAAAGAGAAGCAACTTGTTCTTGCCCGAATTTTAAAATTGCAACACGTTTTAAAATTTTTGATAGTTCTTTTGCAATTTGAACGGTTGTTAAATTTTTTCTTTTTAATGCATTAATTTCATTTTTGGTGTAAAGATAAGAAGAAGGGAACAGTTTTCTTTTAATTAAAAATAAACTGATGATGAGTAAGATAACTATGAATCCGATAACAATCCACCACCCAATCGGTAACGGAAATAAAGAGGGTTTTTCTCCTAAAATAACGTCTTTTAAGCCGGAAAGATCAATTTCTTTGGCTTTTGCAACATTAAAAGAAGATAAAACAAACATTATCACAAAAATTTTCAATAAAATCATAATAATCCTCCCTTGCAAAAAGAGGCAATTTTAAAAACATATTCTTCTTCAGTTGATAAAGGAAGATATCCGATATTCGGATTGCTTGTTAAATCAAGAAGAAAATTTTTTTTGGTTTGAAATATGTTTTGATATTTTTTTTGAAAAGATTTGAGTTTTCCGTTAAAAAATAAAACAGTAGATCCGTTTGTTACGGGTAGGATGTGATGTGGAAATTCTTTTTCGACTTTATCAAAAATATGAAAGAGTGAACAAAGACTTTTTTTGGATAATCGGGTGATTGTTTTTTTTAGTTCATCATTATAGTCGAAAAAGTCGCTCAAAATAAAAACAAGTGCGCCTTTTTTTATCATCTTTTCTGATTTTAAAAGAGCCTGATTCAATGAAATCTCACTCTCTTTTTGAAATGGAGCTGCGTTTTCTTCAATTTTATCAAAAAAAGAAATCAGAGTTTCATTGTTTGCGCCAGAATAAGCACATTCGATTTTATCATCGGATAAAAGGGTGTAACCCAATTTATCATGATTATTGAGTGCTAAAAAAGAAAGAATGGCCGCTGTTTTTGCTCCAACAACGGATTTAAACTCCCCTTGAGTTGCAAATTTTAAAGAAGAGCGCATATCAAGAAGAATAAAAACTTGTCTTTCTTTTTCATCTGTGAAAAGTTTTGTGTATGGCTTATTGTGTTTTGCAGTGATTCTCCAGTCGATGAGTCTGATATCATCTCCCGGCTGATAAACGCGGACTTCTTGAAAATCAAGGCCTTTTGTTTTAAAAGGAGATTGTTGTTCCCCACTTCCGGTTAAAGTCGGTAATTTGCTTTTTTTTAACTTAAGCGCATTGACCTTTTTTTTGAGGGCAATCAACTCTTGTTTATTTGCAAACACACTTGAGGGCCATTCTTTTTCCATGTTACACCATCGGAACTCGTTTTAATAACGTGTTGACTAATTGTTCTGATGTGACACCGGCTGATTTTGCTTCAAAGGACGGCAAAATTCGATGTCTTAGCACGTCAAAAACAATATATTTTAAATCATCAGGGGTCACATAGTCATGACCATTAACCCAAGCGGCAGCTCTTGCACATATATCAAGGGCAATTGTTCCTCGTGGAGAAGAACCAAATCCGATATATTTTGCCAAATCATCCCCATAAGGTTTGGGATTTCTTGTTGCCATGATAAGTTGAATGATATATTCTTCAATTTCAGGGCTCATATAAACGTTTAAAACTTCTTGTCTTGCCGCAAAAATAGTTTTTTCATTTATCTTTTTAAATTCCGGTAACGGTTCTTGTTTTTCTTCTTTTCGGACCAATTTTAAAATTTGTCGTTCTGCTTCGGCCGTTGGATATTTAATTTTAACATACATTAAAAAGCGGTCCAGTTGAGCTTCAGGAAGTGTATATGTTCCTTCTTGTTCAATAGGATTTTGAGTTGCCATAACCATAAACAAATCAGGTAATTTATAAGTTGTATTTCCAACAGTAATTTGTCTTTCTCCCATAGCTTCAAGGAGCGCTGATTGAACTTTTGCCGGCGCTCTGTTGATTTCATCAGCTAAGATAATATTGCTGAAAATAGGTCCTTTTTGAAAATAAAACTGATGCGTTTCGTGTCGGTAAACATCACTGCCCGTAATGTCAGATGGTAAAAGATCCGGTGTAAATTGAATGCGTTGTTCTTGAGCATCAATTAAGCTTGACAATGTTTTAACCGCTTTTGTTTTGGCAAGACCCGGAACACCCTCAACAAGCAAGTGGCCATTACATAAAAGAGTGATCAGAAGTTTTTTTGTTAAATCTTCCTGACCGATGATAAAAGTGTTCATATACGTTAATAAATTTTGAAATTCAGGTGAAATAGCCATTTTTTTAAGTCTCTCCTAAAATTGTGAGTTGCATTTTATAAAAAATAATATATACTCCTTTTGTTAGGATTGCAAATGACAAATTCAATTTTGTCCCTTTATCGGGTATTTTTTATTGATGAAAACGATCAGTTATGGGCCTTGTGTCAAGACGGCCGCGTTTTATTTATGAAACAGGTTCCCCCTTTTGCATCCTTTTCTTCGGATCATACTTTGATTACCGGTGTTGAAATTGACGGGACTTCAACTTTTGTCAGATGGATGTATGCTGATTTTCAAACAAGAGAATATCCCCCTGTTATGACCTGTCCCGGATATTGTTATTATCCGGCATTGTTAAATAAAGTTCATAGTCAGTTGGCTATCATTCAAGCGGATTTATTAAATCCGGCGGGAATGGGAAAAATGCTTGTTTATCAAAAAGCAAGGAAAAAATTTCATTTGATTAATTCGTTTGAAACGGCAATGTGTCCGCCTTTTTTTGCAAATTCAGGATCGCTTTATTATATTGCTTCCGATAAGGGATTATATAAAAAAACTATTGATGAAGTGAAATTTATCCACAGAGATGTTTCATTGTTTGCTCTAAGCGCCAATGAAGAGGAGGTTGCTGTATATACCGGTGAAACGATTAGGTGGATTTCTCCGAAAACGGGACAGTTTCGTCAATTTATAGCGTTTAATGTTTCTGCAATCGGGTTCTCCGAAAATGGGGACTTTCTTTATTTTGCAACTCATAAACAAGGGCGAACGGGTATTTATCAATATAATAAAAATACACAGGAAATTACCCTTCTTTTAAATCATTCGGCAAAAATAACTGCTATTTCATTTTAACGGTATTGACAAAAGAATGGGCTGTTATTATTCTTAAAAAAAATCGGAGGAGACATGCCTTTTTTTGAAACATTATTATTGTCATTTGTTCAAAGTGCAACGGAATTTTTGCCGGTTAGTTCATCCGGTCATTTGGTTTTAATGGAAAAGTTTGGGTTTTCAAACCAAACTTTATTAATGGATATTTCTTTGCATGTCGGAACGGTATTTGCGGTAATTGCCTTTTTTTATAAAGATATATTTTCTCTTTTAAAAGGATTTTATAAAAAAGGGACTTTGGAGCAAAAATTAGCGATACAATTAATTATTGCAACGATTCCGGCTTGTATTGCAGGGTTCTTTTTGTCTGATATTATTGAAACGGTTTTGCGTTCCCCCTTGGTGATTGCTTATACGTCTATATTTTATGGGATATTGCTTTTTGTTGCGGATAAATTTTCTCCCGTTAAAAAAGATATAGCTGAGATGTCATATAAAGATGCCTTTTTAATCGGATGCGCTCAGGCTTTAGCTTTAATACCGGGGACAAGCAGATCCGGTATCACAATGACAACGGCAAGATTTTTGGGGCTTGGTCGTGTGCAAAGTGCAAAATTTTCAATGTTAATGTCAATTCCTGTGATTGCTTTAGGGGCAATTTATATGATTTATAAAGCCTTTTTAGAAGGAATTGTCACACAGCATATCATTCAAGAAATAAGTTTTGGTGTTGTGTCGTCTGCGGTTTTTGGATTATTGGCAGTTTGGTTTTTAATGCGTTGGTTAAAAACGGCTTCGTTTGCGGTTTTTGCAATTTATCGTGTTTTACTTGGAATTTGTTTGTTTTTTATATTCTTGTAGTTTTTGTTTTAAATGGTTTAAAACAAAAAGACGAACGGCTGAAGATAAATTGCTTGTTCTTGTTAAATCAATTTGTTCAATCAATTCTTGAATGGATTGAGATTTTTCAACGGAAATTTCTTTTAGAGATTCCCAAAATTCATCTTCAAGAGAAATGCTTGTGGCATGTCCCATAATTAAAAGAGATCGTTTTTTCATTTTTTTCTAAAACTTTCTAAATCGATAACCTGATTATTGCTCGGTTTATTTTTTTTATCTGTTTTTTCTTTTTTTGAAGGTGGAATGGGATTTAATTTAAAACCAAACTGAACGGATTGGTCGGCAAATTGAGTGATCGCATTAAAAGGAACCGTAATGGTGGATAAAACCCCTCCAAACGCTAAATCAACAGAAAAAGAGGTGTCTTCAACAGTTAAATTTTCAAATTGATATTGCAAAATAATTGAAATTTCATTCGGATATTTTGCCCTGACAAAATCAGGAATGATAACGTCTTCACGATTTGTTTGAAATGAAATAAAAAGAGCCGAATCTTTATCAAGACCTTCTTTTTCAATGTCTGATAAAATTTCTTTAATCATAAATTTATATGCTTTTTGAAGATAAATGTTATAATCTTTCATATATACCTCTTTTTTGATATAAAAAAGCCGTGGATTTTCTGTTGCTGGGCAATCCACGAAGCCTCACCTAAACGCTCATATTGTTTAGGAATTGGTCGTTACAAAAGATACTTAAAATTAAGCAGCCATTGCAACTGGAGCAAAATTATCATTTGCATTTATTTTTTTAAGCCCGATAACGGCGGAACCATGCCGGATACAAGAGTAAGCCTTTATTATGCGTGTCGATCCTGTTTCACCCCCATAAATGGTGGAGGTGTCGGGTACTGCCCCCGAGTCCACTATACATCTATTCTGCTCATCGTTTAGCATCATAGTCAGTTCTCCTGACCTTAATATTATAGCAAAAACAAACAAAAAGCGCAAGAGGGATTATTTTTCTTTTTGAATTTTGGATAAAAGAATTTTGCTGTCTGGAATATTATTTAAAAAAGAGGAGGGAGCTGTCTCAAGTTCCTGAGTGATTTTATTGATGCGTTTCCAAATAGGTGACATTTGAGAAAAACCCGTTTTTTCTTTAAGCCAAAGACCATAAAGACGCCTTAATTTTAAACTTTCAAAAGAGTTTGCTAATGTTTCATTTGGCGATTTTAAAAGATAAGAGGTGAGGTTTTGAAGGTTTTTATCAGTTTCATCTTTAAGCCGAAAAACATCTTCTAAATACATTTGATGGTAAAAATCAAGTTTTTGCTTTAACGTGTTTGGCGAGCATGAAAAAAGAGTCGGCGCTTTTAAAAAGGATTGGATAATTGTTTTGGTATCCGTTTGAAAAAGCAAGGCTGTTTCTTTCGCGTGCTCAAAAATATGCTCTGGTGTTAATTCAAGAAGACCGGGGGATTTAAAAAATGCCATTCCGATTTCTTGTTCGCTGATTTTGAATTCTTTAGCTAATGTTTTAATTTTTTTTGAAAGGGTTTCAAAACTTAAATTAAAAAGATTTGGCTGTTTGATAAATGCTTTTTTAACGTTTTCTTCATCCAATTGAAATTCGGCGCTTAATTTTTTTGTTAATGCTAAAAGTAAAAGCTGATTTCTTTTTAAAATCGTTGGAGAAGCTTTAAAAGTTTTATAAATCGTTTTGTTATCGATATTGAAGTGTTTCTTCATAAAAAGAATAAAGGATTCAACTTTTTGAGGCGCTGTGAAAAAAAGAGATGGTTGACGAAGCGCTGTTTGAAATAAATCATTTAAAGAACAGTTAAATAACTCTGCTTCTTTTGTTAAGTTTGAAATAATACCTTTTGGTGTTTTGGTAAAAGCAGGTGGTTGCTTAAGGAGAGATTTTGCTAATTTATCCGGATCTGATTTAAAATAAATTGCTAATTCATAAATGTTTTTTTGGATTCTTAACGGATCATGTGCTAAAATAAATGGTGCTAAAATAATCCCTTTTTTAACTTCTTCTTGATTTATTTTAAAAGCATCAAATATTTTAAAAAAGTCAGATAACCTTTTTTGAATATCTGTATTTTGAAATGGGTTTTCTTTATGTTTTAAATGAGCGTTGAAAATTTTTTCAACATCCTTTGCGTCAAACCCGTTTTTTAAAAATATTTGTTTTGCTTTTTCCATTATTATTTACCGGATAAGTGTTGTCTGTTCCATTCATAAAGTGTAACAGCACAAGCATTTGAAACATTTAAACTTTCAACTTTCGGATTCATCGGGAGTTTAACGGTATCATCACATTTTTCAGCCGTGAGCCTTCTTAAGCCATCTCCTTCCGAGCCCATAACAATCACAGCTTTTTTAGGAAGAGTTGTTTCATAAATGCTTCGTTTGGCGTATCCGTCTAATCCGATGCACCAAAATCCGGCTTCTTTTAATTCATCCATTGCTCTAGAAAGGTTTTTAACTTTTACCAGAGGAATAAGTTCCAAAGCACCACTGGCCGATTTTGCCAAAACGCCTGTTTCATCCGGCGCTCCATTTTGCGGAATAATGACGGCACTGGCATTAAACGCGGCGGCTGAACGCATGATGGCACCAATATTATGCGGATCAGTAACTTGATCTAAAATAACAACCAAATCTTTTTCTTTTTTATTGGATTCTTCAATGATGTCAATTGTATCTAATTGCGGTAATGGCGCGCATCTTGCAATGATTCCTTGATGAACGGCATCTTTTGAAACATGCGCTTCAAGTTGTTCTTTGCTAACAAATTTAAATGGGATATTTTTCGGAATATTGATTTTATCTTTTGAGCTTGAAAGTAAAAGAACTTCTTTAACAATTCTGTTTTTATTTTCAAGAGCTAAAGAAACGGGATGTTTTCCATAGAGATAAATATCTTTTCCTGTAAAAGAGGTGTTTTTATTTGAGTCTTTATTAAAATTCTTTTTTTTCATATCATAACCTTTTAAAAAATTTGGCTTTATTTTATCATTTTTTTTGTTTTAAGTCAAATAAAAGGGAATGAAAAAAATCCGCAAAAGACTAAGCGGATTTTTGATTGCTAAATTGTTAAAACACGTTCCGGATTATAGTCACTTGAAAGAGGGAATTTATCTCGTTCATATTTATTTAAAATATATCTGAAATACATTAAAACAAAAAGGCGCGTTGCACCGGATAATCCGGCTTTATCTCTCATGCGGTCTATTTTTGAACAAAGCTCATGGATGGTTATTTTTTCTCTTAAACAAATATCTGAAAGTGAAATCCATGTTTCCCTGTCAAGTCGCATACTGGTTCTTCGACCGTTCACAATAACATTTTTGCATATTAACATTAAAAAAACTCCTTTTATAAAGCTAAAAAATCAGCTATAATAACTCTCAAAAAAAGAGACGAAAGTTATTAAACACATATTATATGCAACCTATAGTTGTTAAAATCAATAGATAAATGCATAAAAAGGTAAAAAATGATAAAAAAAACGATAAAAACGGAACGAAAATGTGATATGCCCGGATGTGAAGAGGCAGGAGAATATAAAGCCCCAAA
The DNA here is from genome assembly GCA_017533325.1 of Alphaproteobacteria bacterium. Lineage (GTDB taxonomy): Bacteria > Pseudomonadota > Alphaproteobacteria > CAAHEQ01 > UBA3637 > RGIG4140. The sequence continues at coordinate 3,446 of JAFXIF010000039.1, read as the reverse complement.
GGATAGAAGCCTTAAAAGTCATTATTGGTTTTGTTTAAAACATGTGAAAGAATATAATAAAAATTGGAATTTTTATCAGGGATTGTCCGCTGAAGAAATTGAACAACATATTCAAAATGACACAACATGGCAACGCCCGACCTGGCGTTTAGGACAATTTAAAACGTATGGAACAGGGCAGATGAATGATGGATTTGGCGTTTTTGAAGATTTAGGGCTTGGTATGGACGGCAAGCATAATCCACCGGTTAGAGAAATTCCCGTTCATTCAAAATTATCTGAAGCAGCTGCTTTTTTGGAAGTTTCATTTCCATTAAAAGTATCGGAAGTGAAAAAACAATATAAAAAATTGGCAAAAAAATATCATCCCGATACGAATCAAGGGGATAAAGAAGCTGAAAAAATGTTTAAAAAATTAAATGATTATTATCGTTATTTGCTTAAACAGTTGGGTGAAAAATAAGATAATCAAAAAGCCATCTAATTAAAGATGACCTTTTTAGTTTTAAATTATTTTAATATATTGTTTGTTATATCAGTTCCACCCCATTCAACGGCAACAAAGCCGTCGCGGTTTGGTGTTGGAGGAAGGATTTGTTCTTTAACTTCAATCGGGGAAGAAAGGTTTTTAAATTCCATCATCACGCGAATCAGGGTATCAGGTTTTGGAGAGATAGCAAGAGGCATATTTTGATTTTGCTCTTGCATAGTTTGAAAGCGCACAAAGTTATATGGCGCATTTTCCATTTTAGGTAACCAATAAATAATGAACTCATTTGCTTCGCGTTCAGTTAACCCCAATTCAGAAAGTTTTTCTTGAAGGAAAGGAATGGTGTTTTTTCCTTCAACAACAAAACCTTCATTCATGTTTGGTTCAATGGTGTTTAATCCTTCCCAATAAAGGGCATAATAGGAGCGGTTGGTTTCTTTATCAAATAAATCTCCGTTTGGTTCGGCAGTTACTGTCCAACCATCTGTATATTTTGGATAGGTGTGTGTGAGGTTTTGTGGGTTGCCAAGAAAAACAGACACTTCGGTTGTTTTTGTTGGATATAAATAGATGATGGGTTTTTCATCACCAAGGGATTCATCATATGGCATATTTAGTTCTCTTTGACGTATCATCTGATAACACGCATATGTCGCTGCAGCGAATATCAACATAATAATTGAAATGGCTAAAAGAATTTTTTTTGACATGTAATTTTCTCCTATTTTTATTTGTATAAAAGTATAAAAAAAGACGCTGACTAAGTCAACGTCTTTTTCTAACTCGATTCGGCCTAAAAATTAGAGACCTTTTTTTGCTTTAGCTGATTCGATTCTTTCACGAATTTCTTTTGATTCAGCTGTTAATTTTGAAACCGGTGTGTTCAAAAGATATAAATCCAATCCACCATTTTTTTCAATTGTTCTTAAACCTTGTGTTGAAAGTTTAAGAGTTACTTGTTGATCCAAAATTTCACTATAAATTGCAACGCTTTGCAAGTTTGGCAAAAAGCGACGACGCGTTTTGCGGTTTGACTTACTGACATTGTTACCGGTTTGAACACCTTTTCCTGTAACGAGGCATCTTTTTGCCATTGTGTTATCCTTTCTTAACTGAACTAAAATAAAAACTGTTAGAGCTTTTTACTATATTTTAATTGAAAAGTCAAGAACTTTTTTTATTTTTTATTAAAAAGGATATAAATCAGGAAGCGGTTTTTTCTTTTTTGGGGAAAGATCTTCTTCTTGCATGTTTTCAATTGGTGAAAAACGCTTTTTCTTTTTATGTCTCAAAATCAAGAATAATCCCATAATTAAAAGGCCGAATACCGCTAACCCGCTCAGATAAACAAATAAAAACGGATTGTTTTTAGCCTTTAAAGGTTTTTCTTGAGCGGGTTCTTTTATTTGAGGGGGAGGAGGCGTTTCTTCTTTTATATTCGCTTTATTTAATAAAGCCGGTAAAACGGTTATTTCTTTTCCCTCAAGTGTGATTGTTTTTTCTTCTTCGGTAATTGTGTTAAAATATTTGATGCTTAATGGCGGAATTTTAATCACGCCTTCTGTTTGTGGAATGATTAAAAATTCTTGCATTTCAACGCCGACAATTTCTTCATTTTCAAAAGTCGTAAAGCGTTTTTCAGGATTCGCAAAAAAAGTGTATTCAGAGGAACCAGGATGCGATAAAGTTGGCAGTTTACTGGATTCGATTTGGCTTGCCTTTAAAATGATTCGTCTTTCAATAGCTTCGCCCAAATGAATTTGATCGGGTATTTTAAATTCTTGCTCTAATGAAACATTTGTTGATGGAAGCCACCAACCGGTCCAATCAGCGGGTTTGCTCTTTACCTCAATTTCAATGGGGTTAGATTGAAAATAAACGGGTGTTTCCGATTGAAATGGGGAGATTAAAAACCTGTCGTTAAAGGATATATCAAAAAAGGAATTGATATCATTTTTATTGTTTTTTGAAGGGACGGCGCCAGAAAATTCAGCCGGAGCAATTTGATATCTTCCTGTTTTTATGGGAGTAAAAGAAAAATAACTTTGATATAAACGGCCGATTTTTTCATCTATTTTTTCTTGCTTAACCGTATCTTGGTTGAGTTTGGAAAACGAAAACTGATGGCTTTTCGGCGGTTGAATATTGATATTATATATGTGAATCGGATCAAAGAATTTTAATTTATAAATCCCTGTTTGTCCTTCATATATTGTTTTAGGGTTTACTTCAGCTTGAAAAATAAATTTTGAAGCAAGGGTTGAATTTGAGTCTTGTTTATTTTTTGTTTCCGATGAATTGTTTGCTATTTGTTGCGGTGGTAAAACAGTTAATGTAACGCTGTTTGTTTGTTCTTGATTAACATCAAAAGGGCCAAAAATGGTTTCGCCTTCTGAGAGTGGAAAAATCGTAAAAGACAACGAATAAAGCGATGTTTTTGAATTGTTTGTAATTTGAATATTGGTTGAACTTGATTGCCCTCTGATTTTTGCTTTTTTTGAAATTTCAGAGGAAAGAGTATAGGGATTGATTTCTTTATCTGATTGAATTGTTAATTGAACGGCAGTTCCCAAGGGGACCTTGTCTTCGCTTAAAGATAGCGAAACAAGGGCATTTGCTGAACTTGAAATGAGTAATAAAGATAAGAATAAAAAAGCAGTATGAGTCATATTATCCTCTTTGGCTTTGCATATAAAGACGGAATTTTAAAATACGCGACGGATCTTTTTTTAGGCGGTTAAAAATTTCTTGTGTTTTTTGGTCGAGGTGTGGTTGATCGGATTCTTCCATAGCGCCGGATGATTGCGATTCTTGTTCAAAAGGTTGTTCACTTTCTTTTTTGTTTTCATTTTTATCTTCTTGAGTGGTTTCGCTCTCTTGATTGTTTTGAGATGAAACTTCCTCGTTTTGAGAAGAGGGGGGTGTTGCTTGATTATTTTGATTTTCACCAAGAGAA
>JAFXIF010000038.1 GCA_017533325.1 Alphaproteobacteria bacterium | reverse complement strand
GCACTGTTGCTTGCAGCTCAAAATGAAGATAAAGAGATGTTTATGTTGTTATTAAAGGAGGGGGTGGATTTGTCTCATAGTGATAAAAATTTTAACACGGCACTGTTGCTTGCCGCTGAAATGCAAGATAACGAGATGTTTTCGTTATTAAAAAGCTGGCAAGAAAAACAATCCGGTTTAAATGTCAGACAGGTTCAAACAAAACAAAAATTTCCCCTGATGAACAAAGCAAATGAACATATTAAAGAATAAGGAATAAACAAGATGAATTATGAAGAAAATTTATTAAAAGCCATCAAAAACGGGGATGATAAAAAAATTAAATATTTGGTTGAAAAAAAGAATGTGCCTGTTAATTTTGTGGGTTTTCTGGGGGAAATGCCAATTTTAACAGCGATTGACCAAACTTATAATATCCGTCCGTTAAAATTATTGGTTGAGTTAGGTGCTGAAATTAATATTTTAAACAAATATGGGCAAAATCCGGTTTTTAGATGCATTGATAAAGAAAATTTAGAAGCTTTAAATTTTTTAATTCAAAACAAGGTGATTTTGAATTTTCAACATAAAATTTCAGGTGATACGCCACTTATCTATGCCATTAAGGAAAAGAAAAGTTATTTTATGGATATGCTGATAAAAGGAGGCGCTGATGTTAATTTAGAAAATAAAAGAAAGAAGACGGCGCTTCATTATGCCGTGGAACGAAAGAGTTTAGAAATTGTGAAACTTTTAACGGATGCCTATAAGGCCGATGTGAATAAAAAAGATGAGCAAGGGCAAACACCGCTTTTTTATGCCGTCATCAACGAAAGTAAAGAAATGGTGGCGCATTTGGTAAAAAAGGCTCGTGCAAAAGTGAATTTAACGGATAAAGAGGGGAAAACACCGCTTTTTTATGCCCTTCAAACAAAGAATGATCAGATTTTTAACATTCTTTTGTCGGTTGGTGCAAAAATTCATCTTGACAGAAAAAATAAAAAAAGCGTAGAACAATATTTAGAGGAAGAGCTTTTAAAAGATCCGCTTGTTTTAATGTATCAAAAAGTATTGGAAATGAAACAGGCCAGATCTTTAAAGCCTATTCATGTTTTAAATCAAATCGCAAATCGGCGCGCTCAAAAAGGCGGACGCTCGCGCGATTAATTTTTTTTGATAGGAGATAAAAAATGGGACAAATGACTCAAGATGAATATTATTTGCAAGCTGCCGGCAGAGGCGATTTCACAACCGTTGAAGCCATGGTGCGCCAAAAAGAAGTTGAGGTGGATGCCGAAGATACATTGGGTTTAACGGCGCTGATCAGAGCCGCTGAAAGAGGCGATAAACAGATGACGGCTTATTTATTAAGCATGGGCGCTGATGTGAATAAACATGCCACAAGAACCGGCGAAAATCCGCTTTTAAATGCAACGGAAAATGCTCATTTGGAAGTGATTGAACTGTTGCTTGAAAAAGGCGCTGATGTGAATAAAGGCGATTTAAGAGGCAAAACCCCTCTTTTGGAAGCTGCTCAACAAAAAAACACTTGGTTGGCTTTAAAATTCATTAAAGAAGGCGCCGATATTAATCATCAAAATATTTGGGGTCAAACGGCATTGATGCGCTCTGTTTTAAATCAAAATAAAGAGTTGAGCGAAATTTTGATTGAGGCCGGTATAAATGTGAACAAACAAGATGAAAAAGGCAAAACCGCGCTTCATCTGGCCGTTGAAAATAAAGATATGGAATTGGTGACAATGCTTGTTGATGCAGGCGCAGACTTGGATATGAAAACCAATGAGGGAAAAACCGCACTTGAAACGGCATTTGATTTAAAAGATGCTCAAATGTTTGATTTTTTAACGCGTTTGGGGGCAAAAACGAATGCTTCTTGTGAAACAAGTGTGGCCTCAAAAGTTGAAGAAGCTTTGTTAAAAGAGCCGATTTATCAAATGAAAGCCGTTTTAAACGAAAAAGCCTCTATTGCCAAGGCGGCGCAAGAAGCTGTTTTAGAAGCGGTTAAAACCAATGATGTGTTGCGCCTTGAATCTTGCTTGAGTATGCCGTTTATTGATGTGAACCACCAAGATGAAAAAGGAAAAACAGCCTTGATGGTGGCAGCCGAACTTTCAAATAAAGAGGTTTTTGAAACCTTGATTAAAAATGGGGCTGATGTGAAAAGACAAGATTTAAATAGTCACTCAGTGAAAGATATTTTGCTTCAACGCGTTGAAAAGAATGGCCTTTCTGAAGAATTAAAGGAAATGATTGATCTTGTTAACCTTTCTTCAAGAATTAAAATTTCAAGAGCAAAATTTATCTTTCAAGCAATGAAAACCAAAGCGTTAGAAAGAGAATAAATTGATTTTTTTAATCGGGCGTTTTTTTAAGCGCCCTTTTTTTATGCCTTTCTTAAAGTATTTATAAAAATAAATTGACAAAATAAAAAAGATATGATATAATGCCAATCGTTTTAATTTTAAGGAGGATTTTATGTTACCAAGCGAAAAAATGGAATATTATAAATATTATTTAGAACAATTGGGCAATTCTGTCTCAAAAGAAGATTTGAAAAGAGAAGGCTTTATTCCGGCTGTTAAAGATTTGCTCGGGCAGGGTGTTGATGTGAATTTAAAAGATAATAAAGGCAACACCTTATTGCATTATTTGGTTTCAAATGAAGCAGTGCGCGCTCTTTCTGAAGAAAGCAGAAAAGAAGGGGATTATACCCATGTTTTAGATGTTCCTTTCATGATTGCCAGCTATCAAAAGAAATTAAATCCGTTTATGACGGATGAAAACGGGTTTACGCCTTCTTGTTTGGCAGCATATTATGGTAACACGAAAGATCATGCGATGTTATTGTCGTTGGAATCAGCTGTTAATCATAGACGCAACATGATGGGCTTATATGCGCTTTCTCAAATAATGTGTTCTAGTGAATATGTGACCGATACAGGGCATAGAATGTGGATGAGTAATACGCAAAACGAAAACTTTGTTTCAGCTTGCTCCATTCTTAAAACAATTAAAAGAATGGCTGAAGGCAGAGCAAAAGAAATGGAATAAAAGAGTATTCAAAAAGCTTTGTCAGAGCCAAAAAAATCTTTAAAAACAAGATGTAAAATGAATGTTTTGGTGGAGAAAAATGAATAAATTACTGTTAGAAGCAATTCAAAATGATGATTTTGAAAAGGTTAAAGAGCATTTGAAATATGGGGCTCGGATCAATGCAATAGAGCGTTTTGATGGTGAAAAAGAAACGCCTTTAAGTTTGGCTTGCTCATTGGGGAAAAAAGAAATGGCTTCCTTTTTGATTGAACAAGGGGCAAGTGTTGATACAAAAACAGAAAGCGGGTATTGGTCATTGATGGCGGCTGCTTCTAAAGGACACAAAGAAATTGTGGAGCTGCTGTTGGAAAAAGGTGCCACTTTGAATACTTTAACTACGGAAGGCGATTTTATTATGGGTCTTTGTATTCATAAAGGATATCCCCAAATTGCAAAGTTGTTGGACGAAGCATCAAAAAAAGCTTTTGGGACAGAAAAAATCGGCACGCATCAAAGTGGTAAAATGGTTTTTCAATCAGCGAGCATGTCGAATAACCAAAATGTGAAATAAAAGAAAATTTTTAAATTGATGAAAAATTGATTTTCCTTTTAAAGGAAATGAAGTTTAACCAAAACGAAAAACGGGTGGAGAAAAATTCTCCATCCGTTTTTTTTAATAAAAAGAAGTGAAAAATAATCTTTTTTTTATAGCGAAGAGATGAGAATGTGGTGTTTTAGCGCCTGTTAAGTTAAGAACTAGCGCTCTAAAGGGCACCTATGGGCGATTGCCTCTCCTTTCACAATTCCAACAAACAACTCATCAGAACGAAAGGCTTTTCGTTCATCTTTGGTTGCAAATTCGCCCAACATTTCGGCGTATTGTCATTTGCCTTAAGGGGGCTTATTGCCTATTCTTTAAAAAAAAGCAAGTTGTTGCTTTTTTCTCAAGGACGGTATTGCTTTTTTGCATAAAACAAGAAATTGCTCTTGATTTTATCTTATTATATATTTCTTAAAACAAATCCAAAAAAAGAGCTGAAAAGTAAAAAGAAGATAAAAAAATCATTTTTGCCAAAATCGGATGATTTTTAATATTACTTAGGCTTAAAAAAAACAAAAGCAAAAAAATCGTTAAAACCAAACGCATTCCAGCTAAATATAAGGGAACAGTATACTGATACCACTCTTCGTTATTCCAAAAAAAATATTGTTTGCAAGATGGGGTCAGATAAAAAACAATCAAAATAGAATAAAACAACAAATATGAACAGATATACCATTTAAAAGGTGCTATTGTTTTTTTTGTTTCAATAAAATGATGTTTTAATTTCAAGAAAAATGGTTCCATAAAAACTTGCCCTTCTTAAACTTTTTGTGAATTAAATATACTATAAAAAAGCCTTGAAGAGCAAGGATTTTTTCTTAACATTTTGATATTTAGCGCTTTGATATTCATCTTGTCCGGATTTAAGCATCTAACCTGTTAACCAACCCATTTTTTGTTATG
>JAFXIF010000037.1 GCA_017533325.1 Alphaproteobacteria bacterium | reverse complement strand
TTTTCAGCCACCGTTCATCAAATGTATTTTCATCAGTTGATTGCCTATCCGATCACAATGCTCGCCATGCTTTTTATCGCAGCTGTTTTTTCATTACCGGCCACAATGAGGCAAGGCAAAACGCTTTTAAGGATTGTTTTAGCGGTTTTAAGCGGTTTTATGCTTTATTCCTTAGGGCAAATTTCAGGAGTTGCCGGATTAAGCCAAAATCTGCCATTTTTTCTGGCCGCTTGGGGTCCGGCAGTTATAGCCATTCTTTTGTCGGTTTCTGCTTTATTACATTTGGAAGACGGTTAAAATATAAAAATATTCTTTGATACTTCGCCCTCTTATTTAAAAGAGGGTTTTTATTTACCCCATATCACAACACCAGCATAAAATTTAACAACAAAAACCCCCGCTCTTTTTGCAGGGGTCTTCAATTTATCAAAAGTAAAATTATCTGATTTTAATATGCAATTCTCTTAATTGCTTTTCGGTTACTTCAGCCGGAGCTTTCATTAACAAATCAAGCCCTTGTTGAGTCAACGGGAAAGCAATAACTTCGCGGATATAGTCTTCATCCGTTAACAACATAACCAATCTGTCAATCCCGAAAGCACAACCACCGTGAGGAGGCGCGCCGAATTTGAAAGCATTGAGTAAGCCGGCAAATTTTTGTTCAACAACTTCCGGACCATATCCTGCAATTTCAAAAGCTTTATACATTACATCCGGTCTGTGATTACGGATAGCACCGGATAAAATTTCATATCCGTTACAAACCATATCAAATTGATAAGCCATAATTTCAAGCGGATTTTTGTTTGCCAATGCATCCATTTCACCTTGAGGCATTGAGAACGGGTTGTGAGAAAATTCAACAGCACCGGTTTCTTCATTGAGCTCATACATTGGGAAATCAACAATCCAACAGAATTTAAAGGAACCTTTTTCAATCAAGTCAAGCTCTTGACCTAATAGAGTTCTGACTTGATCTGTAAATTTAACAACTTTATCCCCTTTACCGCAAACAAAGAAAACGCTGTCTCCTTTTTGAGCGCCGGTAATTTCAATTAATTGTTGAATTCTGTCTTCATCTAAATTTTTGGCAATCGGGCCTTTGTTCCCATCTTCTGCAAAAGAAATGTAACCCAAACCACCAAAGCCGGCTTCAGCAGCAAAAGCATTCATTTTGTCAAACCAACTGCGCGGACGAGTTGCCGTGTTCGGTGTTTTAATTGCGCGAACAAATCCGCCTTCAGCCACTTTAGAGGCAAATAAACCAAAACTTGAACCGGCAAACACTTCAGACACATCTTTAATTAACAATGGGTTTCTTAAATCAGGTTTATCCGTTCCGTATGTCAACATTGATTCTAAATATGGAATATGAACAAACGGAGCTTTTGTCACAGATGCCGTTGGTGCAAATTCTTCAAACAATCCTTGAATAATCGGTTCAACGGTTGAAAAAATTTCATCTTGAGTCACAAAAGACATTTCAATATCTAATTGATAAAATTCTCCCGGTGAACGGTCAGCTCTGGCATCTTCATCTCTGAAACAAGGCGCAACTTGGAAATAACGGTCAAAACCGGAAACCATTAACAATTGTTTAAATTGTTGCGGTGCTTGCGGTAAAGCATAAAATTTCCCATGATGCAAACGAGAAGGCACCAAAAAGTCACGCGCCCCTTCCGGTGAAGAAGCCGTTAAAATCGGCGTTTGGAATTCGCTAAATCCGGCGTTCCACATTCTTTCTCTGATTGAACGCACAAAAGCATTACGAAGCAAGATATTTGCATGTGGTTTTTCGCGTCTTAAATCCAAGAAACGATATGTTAAGCGTTGTTCTTCAGACAAATCTGATGTATCCGCAACAACTTGCATCGGCAAAACTTCGGCTTCAGATAAAACTTCAACTGATAAAACTTGAACCTCAATTTCTCCGGTTGGCATTTTAGGATTAATTGTTGAAGCTTCCCTTAAAATAACGGTTCCGTCAATTTTAACAACGGATTCAGGACGAACTTTTTCCAAAACAGGGAAACATTCACTGGAGGTATCTAAAACACATTGTGTGATGCCGTAATTATCTCTAAGGTCAACGAACAATAAATTCCCATGATCTCGTTTGCGGTGAACCCACCCTGATAAACGAACTGTTTGCCCTTTATTTTCGGCTCTTAAAGCGCCACATGTATGTGTTCTGTATTGGTGCATAAATATTTCTCCTTTAAATAAACCAATTTAGCAGGAGTTAAAATACAAAATTTCAGGGCAAAAAGCAAGGATTATTATTCTTTTTTTTAAATTAACGATAAAATCGGCTGTAAAAAAAGTTCCGTTCTTTGCCATAACAGGCGAAAATAAGCTTCAACACCTGCCCCACCCTTTAACGAATAACAAAAAACCAAACCATATTTTAAACAAGTTATCCCAGGCAAAAAACAAATGGTAAAAGGGTAACCGGCCACTTTAAAATCGGTTTGTTTCGGATGAATGGATAAACAAGTGACAATAAAGTTATAGCCTAAAAAAACGCCGAGCAACGAAATATAAAATTCAGGCAAAGCGCCCGTTACGGCTTTATATATCGGCATAAGCAAGACAATAAAAAACCAAAATGTCGGGAAAAAATAAGGTGCCAAAGCAATTAACCAATTTCCCTTTCCTTCAAATGAAAATGAACCGCCCACATCTTGATTGACATCCAGCCCTTTTGGTTTATGGAACGTTAAAACCGCAAACAACATGTGAGTCAATTCATGCTCCATAATGGCAAAAAAGGATCCGGCCAACATGGGCATAAACAAAAACAAAACAGCCGTTGCACCAAAGGGAAGAAAAAATTCAATCAGCACATCTGCATTTGTTAATTTTTGAATAGCAATTAAATCAGCATAAAATGCAGGGACAAACAATATCAACATCATGACGGCCACAGGCCATTTAATAAAATTAAAAAATAAATTAAATAAATGACTTATGCTTTTCATTAGCCCTCCTGATAAAAAAAGAATTGTTTTTTTTCTCTTCTTTGATACACTATATATAATTTTAATAAACAATGTAAAGGGAATTTTTTATGCAGGCTCAGGTTTTTCTTTATTTCGCCGGTGCAATCGGCGTTATTTTAAGTCTTTTAATTTTAACACTTATCTTAAAAGTTTTTTCAGGCAATAAAAAAAATACATCCTTAAGTGCCGAAATTGAACGATTAGAACGAATCAGCCGAGAAGATGCCAAAGCGCTTCGCCAAGAACTTGCGCAATCGCTTTTGCAATTTAACGATTCCATTCGCCAATCGGTCGAAACTCAACTAACAAAAATGTCAACGGAAAATGCCTCAAAATTGGAACAAATGCGCGAAACTGTTGATGAAAAATTACATGTAACACTTGAAAAACGTTTAGGAGAATCTTTTTCTCAAGTTTCGGAACGGCTTGAAAAAGTTCATCAAGGTTTGGGCGAAATGCAATTACTGGCTTCTGATGTTGGCGGATTAAAACGGGTTTTGACCAATGTTAAAACAAGAGGAACATGGGGCGAAGTTCAATTAGGCTCATTATTGGAACAAATGCTTTCTCCAGACCAATTTGTTAAAAATGCTCATATTCAGGAAGGCTCAGCTGAAGTTGTTGAATTTGCTGTTAAATTACCGGATGGAGATGTTTTAATCCCTATTGATTCAAAATTTCCGATTGAAGATTATGAACGATTGATTGAGGCTTCGGATAAAGGGGATGTGACCCAAATCGAGTTTGCCTCCAATGAGCTTGAAAAACGAATTAAACTTGAAGCCAAACGCATTTCAAGCAAATATATCTATCCGCCCAAAACAACGGATTTTGCCATTATGTTTTTGCCAACCGAAGGGCTTTATGCTGAGGTGATGAAAAAACCGGGGTTATCCAGCGAAATTCAAACAAAATATCGCATCTCGATTGCCGGACCTTCAACACTTGGTGCCTTTTTAAACTCTCTTCAAATGGGTTTTAGGTCCTTTGCCATTCAAAAACGTTCCGGTGAAGTATGGAAAACACTCAGCGAAGTTAAAACCGAATTTGAAAAATATTTAGCTTGGATTGAAAAAGTTAAGCGGAACTTAGAACAAGCCTATAAAACCATTGATGAAGCGGATACAAGAACAAGAGCCGTTGCAAGAAAGCTAAGAGGTGTCACGGAAAATACCAATGCAGAAATTGACGGAGGCGAATTAAATATCCAAAGCTTACCTCAAACACTCATCGAAACCCAAGAAAGCGCTTAAAAATCTTAAAAAGGAGGGCTTTGAAACTCTCCTTTTTTATGTCTTAAAATTTGACCGCTTAAGTTTGTGGAATAAATAATAAGTTAATGGCGAAAAAACTTTTTAAAAACGAACTTCCAAAATGCGGGATATAAACAGATAGTAAAATATTATTTTCTCGATTTCATGTGATGCGATAAAACTTTTTAAAAACGCTCATTTTAAGTTGCTAAAATCAAGACTAGCCCCCCATTAAAAGCTTTCTTTTGTTTATTTTAGCGGATTCAAAGCTTTTAATAGGAAGCTAGAATGTTCTTTTAGCTACTTAAAATTTAACCTCCAACCTAAGCATGCCCGAATGATCAAGATATTCTTTTCGATAGTTGCCGTTATATTCAAGTTTGAGTGTAGCATTTTCGCCTATATCCATCCCAAACCCGGCAACAACCGTTGTGCTAAGTCTATCAAGCGCTTTGCCATTGATGGTATATGTTGCCCCATTTGCCAAGGTGTTAACAGAAGAAATATCATCTGTGATCACATCATATCCAACCATCACGCCAGCCAATGGGCGAACCCATCCAAGATCAGCACCAACCTTAAATCCCGCCATTGCTGTCACAAAGTCAGAATTTGTTCCTTGAACCATTGTGCCTAATGAATCTTGATATCCTTCTTGTTTGGCATTCAAGTAACGGATACCAACTTCTGGCGTTACAATCACTTTACCTTTTTTGATGTTATAACCTGTTGTGATTTGAGCCCCAAGAGAATCAACATCATAATTGGCTTTTCCTGTTGATGAAAGAACATGTTTTTCTTCATCATATTGGCTTCTTGAATAGCTGACCACTCCGCTCACCCACCAATTATTTGGTTGATATTGCGCTGAGATAAACCCTGTGTTGGTTTTAACTTCTGTTCGGCGAAGTGGTTCTTTACCGTTGTGTCAACTCCCGCATATCCAACGCCAACAGTTAAATCTTCTGTCACCGCTGATTGAATACCAAGAACGGCTCCTTTACTGCGCATCCGGAATCCATCTCCCGTAAGTGAGTTCACCCGATCATACAAGCCTTTGATATAAACGCTTGCTCTTGCCGGTTCTTCGCCACCATTATGCCCAAACACTGGCGCTGCCGTGTTCATCAACATTTGTGACACAACGTTATGAAGTTGCGTGAACCCAGCTGTTGCTTGCGATTGATAAAGCGAAGTGCTTCGGCCACTTAATGCCGTTAAAGCTTCTTTTGCGTTTTCAACAGTGACTTTATCTTCTGATTGCAAGGCTTCAAGAACTTCATTTTGAACAACTTTAAATTCCTTGTTAGGTGCTGAACGCATCATCATGGCAGATAAAGCCTTTCCTTCATTTTTGCCAACACTTAATGAAGAGCTTAATTCTTCTGACGTTTTTTTGTCAATTTCAAAAGAGCCGTCTTCAAGGTCTTGAATGTTAAAAAGGGGATTGCCCACTGTTTTCACTTCATTATCTCTATCAAAAAGTTGATAGATTCCACTTTCGGTTTCCATCCCTAATTGCAAAGCAATTTTTGAAGTATCTGTTCCTGCGATAACACCATTAACTTTTCCATGTTCAGCTAAAGAATTAACTGTCATTTTCAAAACAGCATTCTCTTTTAAAGCAATTTCATCAACTGAAATTTCCCTTGTCCCAACATCAATATCGCTGTTTTTTGCTTCAACTGTTCCAAGTGTTTTATTCCCATCGACATAAACATCTGAATTCTCAAATACAAGTTTATTCCCCGTGGCATTCATAATATCTTCATTAATTTGATAACGAGCGCGCTCTGAAGTGCCACTCTTAAATGTCATTGAAAGATTGGTTCCTTCTTCTTTAAAGGAAAGCCCCTTAATTTCAACTGGTTCTGAACCGAGTGCTAAATGGGTTAATGTGCCTGAAGATAAAACTTCGCCTGTTGTTTCATCTTTATTTTGCCCAACAACGGCTGTGTATAAAATCTCAGATCCATGCGTTTCAAGTTCGCCTCCTAAAATATTGTTTGTGCCACCTAAAAAGGTTTCTGATTTGGCAACTGTTTTACCTGCCGTTTGATTGAAAACACCTGTGAACCCTGTGCTATCCGATTCTTCACCAAACACTAAAGTTGCAACACTGGACTTGTTAATCGTTCCACGCTCTTCAGTCCCTCTAATACCGCCACCAATATATTCTTCAGCATTTGGATTGGTTCCTTCAATATGGATTGTTCCATAGTGCATATAAATATCATTTAACTTTTCAGTTTCCGTTATCAGACCATTCTCATCTGTTACAACAATAATTTCTTTGTTCCCAGAAAAATGAAAACCATTTTCAAAGGTTAATACACAACCCTTGTTATGGATAAAAACAGCGCCACCTTTGGCTTCAGTTACACCTTTTGCCCTATTTTCTTTAAAGGTTACTTTGTCCTTAAATGTGACAATACTATCTTTATAACCAATATATACAGCACCTGCAGCTGCTGCTGATGTATCAGCAGCAGCACTATTATTCAAAAATAGAGCTTCTTTTTCAAACACTGTTGTTCCATATTCTAAATACATGGCGCCTGCATGAGCAAGCGGACCTTTTGATTTATTATCTTTAAATAAGGCAACTCCTTTAAAGGTTAAGTCACCAGTATTAAATAAAGCCCCAGCAGTTCCTGATTTTGTTCCTGTCACTTCATTCCCAATAAAATCAACATCTGCAAAAACAGCAGTTCCAGTACCAGTATTATAAAAATTACCTACAGCCTGATATTCCCCTAGAGGAGCTGTTGTTGTATTGTTTTTAAAAGATACCTTTTGTTGGAACTCAATACTTCCTGAATTAAAAACAGTTCCTCCAACAGCAAGTCCTGATGACCATCCTTGATTATTTTCAAAATTAACAATTCCTGTAAATGTTATATTTCCACCTGCCCCATTATAAATTGCCGCTGATTGACCTCCTTTCGGATTTTTCCTTTCCCCTGAATAATTCCCAATAAAATCCGCTGAAGTAAAATTCATTGTCCCTGAATTATAAACAGAACTTCCATAGACTGTCCCTTTTAGCGGCAAAGAAATATTGTCTTCAAAACGAACATAGTTATTAAAATTAATTGTACCACTATTATGGACAGTCCCCTGTGTCCAATTGTTAGAGGAATTTTCATTTTCCAAAAAACCAACTTTCGCATTAAAAGTCAAATTACCAGCATTATTTATAGCGCCCCCATAGATCCCTTGTCCATTTGTTAATATTGATTTGTTTTCTTTAAAAATAAGCTCATTATCACTTATAAATGTCAGATCTGCATTGTTATACAAACGTCCACCTTGCACCTTTATATATCCGGTATGCTCAACACTGGGAAAAATAATTGAATCAGATTCTGCATCATAAAGAGAACTTGTTTTATCATAAGTTAAAAGATGTGTACCAGTTTCAACAACGGTTCTTTCATTTTTTTCAAGCTCGGTCATTAATGAATCCGCATCAGTTGCGGTTCCGGAATGGGCAGTTAATGAAAAAGCAAACATCATTAAATTCGCAAGGAGGCATTTTTTGAGGATATTGAGATAGCGTTTTTTGAGTTCGCGCAAAGTTGTCCTTGAATAATTTGTCATGGGATGCCTCCTTAAAATAAAAAAATGTTTACATGGTTTTTCCTTTTGTTAATTGTTTTGGAATCTTGAAAGTCGGAAATCTAACGGTCGTTATTTTTGCCGAACTTTTTCCTTTCCATACTTTTATTATACCATGGGTTTGAATTTTCGTGTCCAAAATTTTTCAAAAAAAATTGATGATTTTTTGATATTTTCTTTTAGAGGTTTGATTTTTAAGGATTATTTTTTATCAAAAATTTGCATAAAAAAGTGAAAAAAGATAAAAAAATATGCGAATTTACTTAAAAATCTTGGTTAAAAATAGCATGTTTTAAGGCGTAATTTTTATGCCAAAATGCCGGCAAATCTAACGACCGTTAGATTTCCGACCCCAAAATTTAAAATAATCTATTGAAATATATAATATTTTCTATATTTATTATATTTTCAAAATAAAATGAATGAACAACAATAAATTAATCGGCTCTTCCAAATCCAAAAGCCATTTTCATCCTTTTGAGAAAAGAAACAGTTGGTAAAACGGCCGTTTGAATCTTTTTTTCAATCAAGCCATTCTTATTTAAAAATTGATCTTTCGTCTTGGTCCAAATAATCGCCTTGTTTTTCTCTTGCGGAGCCAAATAATCCAAAAATTTCAAAAAAGCGCCAACTCGTTGCTTATTCGGATTATGTTGATAACATCTATATTGAACCGCATCCAGTCCCAATGTTAAAAAAAGTTCTTTTTCAAAAGCTTTTGCTCCTTCAACAGCATATCCGTTTCGTTGCGCCTCTTTCGTCAACCAAACCAACACATCCGCCTTGTTTTCTTTTATCAAAGCGCAAAATATTCCTATACATTTAGCGGTTTTCTTTTCATAAAGATAATATTGAATCTGCTCTTTATGACGCCACAGATGATTATCAACTTTAATATGATATGCAGCCGAATAAGGTGAGGAAATATCAACCCACCAACCGAATATTCCGTCTGTTACCTCTTTATTTTTTTTTATAAACGAAGCCAACGCAAGCGCAGAAGAGCTGGCGTGTTTTCTTTGCATTTGCCGAAACAATGCCCCGTCTTCAAAAATATGACGATGCATTATAAGTCTCTCTGTTTCAACAAATTCTTTCACTTTATAACCCATAAAAACACAATAAAGAGCTTATAAAAAAGCTCTTTATTATCAAGCAATAAAAGATAATCTATCCTCTGACAACTTTGGAAAATTTATCCAAAATAGCGTTCACAATCTTGGCTTCAGTTCCGCTGAAAAAGGCCCGTGTCATATCAACATATTCATTCACAATAATCGGAGATGGCAAATCCGGATTTGCATAAAATTCGGCAATTCCCATTCTTAAAATGCATTTAAGCAATAATTCCATTCGGTCATAATCAAGGGATTGACCCAAATTAGAGCGAATGATTTCATTGATCATATCTTCTTTATCTTGATATTCCTTCACAATAGCGGTAAACAAAGCCGCATCAGCCGGTTGCAAATCAATATATTTTTCCCGACCGGCAATCCCGTCTTCAATCACTTGTCCGCCAATTTCCCCAAGCAAAAACTTGGAAACAATCTTATCCCACATTTCATCAGAAACTTCTTTAGCATAGCCGGCTTGAACAGCCATTAAACGCGCATTTGTAAACTTTTGTGTCGGATTTACATCACTCATTCTTCACCCTCCATTAATTTAGCAGCAAAATCTTTAAAATCTTCCATAGTTGTAAAATTCTTATAAACCGAGGCATATCGAACATACGCCACTTTATCAATTTTTAATAAAGCATTCATAACCAGTTCGCCAATTTCGTTTGAGCGGATTTCAACCATTCCTTTTTCTTCAAGCGATTGAATAATACTTGCCACAATGCGGTCAATAATTTCTTCATCAATCTCTCGTTTCCTTAAAGCCAACTGAATAGAACGATATAACTTTTCACGTTCAAACGGAACACGCACATCATTTTTTTTCACAACAATTAAATCTTGACTTTGAACATATTCAAACGTTGTGAATCGCCCGCCACATTCGGAACAAATGCGCCGTCTTCTGATTGAGGTGCCGTCATCACTGGGTCTTGAATCCTTTACCTGACTGGCATATTTTCCGCAAAAAGGACACTTCATTAAATTAAGCCCTTTCCTTCGTCATAAATCGGAAATTTCAAACACATTTCTTTCACTCTTTTTTGAACAGAAACAATGGCTTTTTCCGTTTCCTCTTCCCCTTTTTGTAAAGCATTTAAAATTTCAACAATCATTAAGGCGATTTCTTCAAATTCCTTTGCTTTAAAGCCTCTGGTCGTTCCGGCCGGCGTTCCAACTCTTAAACCGGATGTTACCGTTGGTTTTTCGGGATCATTCGGGACGCTGTTTTTGTTACAAATAATCCCTGCTCTTGCCAATGCATCACAAGAAACAAGACCCGTTAGCCCTTTACTTCTTAAATCAATTAAAACCAGATGGGTATCCGTTCCGCCGGAAACTAAATTATATCCGTTTGTTTTAAGCGTTTTAGCTAAAACACCCGCATTTTGAACAACATCTTGAGCATATTCTTTAAATGAGGATTGCAAATCTTCCCCAAAGGCAACGGCTTTTGCCGCAATAATATGCATCAACGGGCCCCCTTGCAACCCGGGGAAAACCGCCGAGTTAATCTTTTTTGCGATTTCTTTGTTATTTGTTAAAATCATGCCGCCACGCGGTCCACGCAACGTTTTATGCGTTGTTGTTGTTACCACATCCGCATAATTTAACGGATTTTCAAGAACGCCACCGGCAACAAGACCGGCAAAGTGAGCCATGTCAACCATTAAATAGGCCCCCACTTTATCCGCAATCGCCCTAAATCTTTTATAATCAATTATTCTCGGATAAGCAGACCCACCGGCAATAATTAATCTTGGTTTATGAGCTAAAGCCAACGCTTCAACCCCTTCATAATCAATATACCCCTCTTCATTTAAGCCATAGGAAACGCTGTTATAATATTTTCCGGAAGAAGAAGCTTTATATCCATGCGTTAAATGGCCGCCGGCATCTAATCCCATGCCCAAAATGGTGTCTTTCGGTTCCAAAAGTGCCAAATAAACGGCAGCATTTGCCTGAGATCCGGAATGAGGTTGAACATTGGCATAAGAGGCATTAAAAAGTTTTTTAGCCCTTTCAATCGCCAAAAGTTCCACTTCATCAACATATTCACACCCATGATAATATCTTTTTGCAGCATATCCTTCAGCATATTTATTTGTTAAAACACTGCCCGCTGCTTCTAAAACGGCTTTTGAAACAATATTTTCAGAGGCAATCAATTCAATATGATCTTGTTGACGCCATAATTCCTTTGTTATCATACGAGAAACAATCGGATCCGTTTGTTCAAGCGGTTGATGAAAATATAAGTAAGAATTATTCAAAGTCATGGGGCATATCTCCTAATTTTGCGATTCGTCTTTCATGACGGCCGGCTTCAAAATCCGTTGTTAAAAAAATATCAACTATTTGCATTGCTTCTTCTTTATCCAAAAAACGACCACCTAAAACAAGAACATTGGCATTGTTATGTTGTCTTGCTAATTTAGCATATTCTTTTGAATGAACCAATGCGCCTCGAATAAACGGATATCTGTTCACGGCAATACTCATTCCAATTCCGGATCCGCAAAGCAAAATACCGCATTCGGCTTCTTGTTTTTTAATTGATTTTGCAAGCAAATAAGCTTTATCCGGATAATCAACGGATTGAGTTGGATCATTTGTTCCACAATCAATCACTTCATATCCTTTTTGCATTAAGGATTCTCTTATATAAGATTTAAGCTCGCAGGCTGCATGATCTGATGCCATTACAATTTTTTTTACTTGCATATTTTATCATTTCCTCGTATAAAAAAGATGATGAGTAATACTAGCGAAAATCAAAGTAAATTACAAGTTTTTTTATTAAAAGATGCTAAAAATCTTTTCCCAAAAGGAAAACGACTTTTAGGCATTGATTATGGCATGAAACGCATTGGCCTTGCTCTTTCAAATTCTCAAGGAGAAATGGCCGAACCTTTTATGATTATTCATAAATTAAAGGAACTTGATGATATTATCCCTGCAAAAAATATCGAAGGGATTGTGATTGGCCTTCCCCTTCAAACGGATGGTGAAGAAGGCGATATTGCTAAACAAGTTCATCTTTTTGCTAACAGAGTGGCTGAAAAATATTGCCTTCCGGTTTTTTTAATTGATGAAAGATATACCTCAAAGTTTGCCTCTGAATATTTATCCGGCAAATGCATGCGCCAAGAAAAGCAAAAAAAAGTTTTGGATGCTTATGCCGCTGCCAGAATTTTGCAAAAAGCCATTGATGAGACAAAATAAAAAAAAGCCTTGATAAATTTCAAAGCTTTTTTTGTTATCTAATTATTTTAACACTCTATTCAAAATGATACAGTGTATCAAATTTTGCAGCATACATTAATTCTTTCACATTGCTTCTAGCATCTTTAATAAAAAGATTTGTTGCTTTAGAACTTGCCTCATCATGAGCAATAACAAACATTCCCAATGCAGCCGAATCAATAAAATCACAATCTTTTAAATTAAAAACTATCTTTTTATGATTATTCTTTTTAATCATCGCAACAATTTCAAAAAATGCCTGATGATCACGAAAGGTAAACGGATCATTTAAAACAACTTCTTTACCACCAACAATATCTTTCGTTTCATAATACATACTTAAAACCCCCACCTAAAAGATTCAGTCTTTTTTATTATAAAAAATCTATTTTTCAAAACGATATAAACTATCAAATCTTGCAGCAAACATCACTTCTTTAACTTTTCCTTCAACACCTTTGATTGACAAATCAACAGACTTTGAAGAGGCTTCATCATGCGCAATAACAAACATTCCCAATGCAGCCGAATCAATAAAATCACAATCTTTTAAATTAAAAACTATCTTTTCAATATCTGTGTTTTTAATCATTGAAATGATTTCAAAAAAAGTGTCATGATCTCTAAAGGTAAACGAACCGGAAAAAATGATTTCTTTGCCGCCTTCGATATCAATAGATTTATAATTCATAGCAATACCTCCTTCTTAAGTATTTTTATTCTGACTTATTTTTTTTATTTCGTCAACAGTATTTTATTTCATTTATGTTTCTTTTTTTGAAAAACAAGATAAATTGGTTTTCTTCCTGCCAAAATTCCTTTTTTTTCATAACGTGTCGGCACCCAGTCCTCAGGCGGAACAGATGTATCTTTATTTATTTGTTCAAAAAGAGATAATTCTTCCACTTGTTCCAATGTCCATTCGGCATATTCCTTTACATCCGTTGCCACATAAAATAACGCATCATCACCCATCAAACGATATAAATGCCGTTGATTTATTTGATTTGTGAATCTTCGTTCGGCATGACGCGCCTTTGGCCATGGATCAGGATAAAGCAAAAAAACTTTTTTAAACACGCCTTCTTGAAAATACGGGAACACTTCTCTGACATCATCATCCCAAATTCGAACGTTATCTGAGCGCGCTTCATCCAAACCCGTATGAGTTGTTTTTCCTTCATGAGATCCATTTAAATGAGCCAATAAAGAAGCAACTCCGTTGATAAAAGGTTCAGCGGCAAAAAAACCGACATCCTTATATTTAAGCGCCAATTCAGCCACATGTTCGCCCCCACCGAATCCGATTTCCAACCAACATTCTTTTGGTTGAAAAGAAAACAAATCCTGTGGTGAAACCTCATTTTGTTTTTTTCCTTCAAACGAAGGCTTTAACTTTGGCAACAGCTCATCAATGAGCTGTTGCTTTGAAGATTTGATTGCCTTTCCTTTCCTGCGCCCGAAAAAACGCAGTTCTTTTTTATCCAACATTCTTATTTCTCCGATGAATCAACATTCCAAATTTCTTTAGCATACTCCGAAACGGTTCTGTCGATTGAGAATTTACCAGAATTTGCGATATTTAACAAGGCTTTTTTTGACCATTTAAGCGGATTTACATAATCTGCAAAGATTTTTTCCTGAGCTTCGGCATAACTTTCAAAATCCGCCAATAACATATAATAGTCTTTAAACATAATGTTTTGGAAAATCGGAATGAATAAATTATTGTCTTCACCTTGTGTAAACATACCGTTTGTCAAGGCATCCATCACTCGTTTAATGGAAAGATTTGAGTTATATAAATCCCAAGGTTTATAACTGTCTTGCATGTGTTTTTGAGCAACTTCCTCTGCCGTTAATCCGAAAAGATAGAAGTTTTCTTTTCCGACCTCGGCCAAAATCTCAACATTGGCGCCATCAAGCGTTCCAAGGGTTAAGGCCCCATTCATCATAAATTTCATATTACTGGTTCCTGAAGCTTCATAGCCGGCCGTTGAAATTTGTTCACTCACATCTGCGCCTGGGAAAACATATTCGGCAACCGAAACTTTATAATCCGGAATAAAGACTATTTTCAGCTGATCTTTCACTCTCGGGTCATTGTTCACAACTTTTGCAACATTATTAATCAATTTAATAACCAATTTTGCAAATTCATATCCCGGAGCTGCTTTTCCACCAAAAATATATGTTTTTGGCACCGGCAATGTTAGCCCGTCTTCAACAATTCTTAAATATTGATGAATAATATGAAGAACGTTTAAATGCTGACGTTTATATTCATGAATTCGTTTAACCTGACAATCAAAAATTGATTTCGGGTTTACTCTGACCCCCGTTAATTTATCAATCAATGAAGCCAATGCAACTTTATTATCATATTTAATGCGATTAAGCTCTTCTAATACAGATTCATCTTTTGCAAACGGTGTTAATTTTTTCAATTGCGATAAATCCGTTATCCATTTATCACCGATACGAGAGGAAATTAATTTACTTAACCCCCTGTTTGAATTTAACAACCACCGGCGAGGTGTTACACCGTTTGTTTTATTATTAAAGCGTTCCGGCCACATTTCATAAAATTCCGGAACCAATTGAGAAGTCAAAAGTTTTGTATGAATTTCGGCCACACCGTTAATTGAATGAGAACAAACAATCGCTAAATGAGCCATTCGAATTTGTTTTTGCGCTCCTTCTTCAATGATGGACATACGGCTGAGACGAGAAACATCTCCCGGATATCTGTTCATCACTTGCTTCATTAAATAATCATTGATTTCATAAATTAAGATTAAGTGACGGGGCAAATGCCGTTCAAACATGGAAACAGGCCATTTTTCAAGTGCTTCCGGCAACAAAGTGTGATTTGTATAAGCCATTGTTTTAACTGTAATATCAAAAGCTCTGTCCCAATCTAAACGGTATATGTCAATCAAAACGCGCATTAACTCAACAATTGCCAATGTCGGGTGCGTATCATTCAGTTGAATTGCAACTTTTTCCGGCAACAAATCAAAATCCGTATGATTTTCCAAAAACCGGCGCATAATATCATTGATGACACAAGAGGTGAAAAAATATTGTTGCATCAATCTTAAATAACGCCCCTGCTCCACTGCATCAGACGGATAGAGAACCTTTGAAATGGTTTCAATTTGAATGTTTTGTTCAACCGCTTCCACATATCCACCACGGTTAAATGTTTCAAGATCTAATGTGTTTGTTGATTTTGCAGCAAATAAGCGAAGATAATTGACTGTTTTTCCGCCATAACCGACAATCGGCATGTCATACGGGACCCCTAAAAGTTGACTGGTTCCAACCCAATGCGGTTCGCGATGACCGTTTCTTTCTTCATAAACAACTCGTCCCCCGATTTGGACCAAACAAGATCTGTCTGCTCTTTCAATTTGCCATGGAGAAGTTCTGTCTAACCAAGAATCTGCTCTTTCTTTTTGCCAACCGTTTTCAAAATATTGCTTGAATAAACCGAACTGATAGTTAATACCATATCCATACCCAGGAATTCCAAGCGTTGCGATTGCATCTAAAATACAAGCGGCTAAACGTCCCAAACCACCATTTCCTAAAGCCGGATCATATTCGCAATCTAACACATCTTTTAACTGAATTGGATTATCTAACTTAATTTCATTAATCAAATCCATAATTTCAAAGTTAAACAAATTATTTGGCAATAAACGACCCAACAAATATTCTAATGACAAATAATAAACTCTTTTCGGGTCTTTTTTCTCATGGCGCGCAGCCGTTTGAAACATACCATCTATGCATAAATCACGAACAGCCATTGCCAACGCCGTAAATAAATGATCTTTATCTGCTTCACAAACTCTTTTAGATAAAGAATATTTAAGATGCCATTCAATTAATTTTTGAAGTTCTTGAGCCGTCGGTTTTTTAACCTTAACTGCTTTTGATTTAGATGATACCGCCATCTGTTTTCCTTTCATAATAAATGATATGTCATTAAATAAAATTACTTTTATTATAGAAAGAAAAACTTAACACTTCATTAACAAAATATAAAAAAACACTCTAAAAGAAATTTTTTTTAGTTTTCTTTAGCTAAAGTCTCTGTCTTATCAACAAAGGTATTGAGTTTCACCTGTGTTTCATTACCTTCAGCTTGAGCGTCTTTTACTTTTTTTCTTGCCTTCTTCTGAATAGAGCGCCAGACAGACACATTTTGTTGATGTTCTTGATAGGTTGCGGCAAATTTATGTCCCCCTGTTCCATCTGCCACAAAATAAATATAATTTGTTTTCGCCGGATTTAAAACAGCTTCTAATGCCTTTTTCCCCGGATTAGAAATAGGCCCTCGTGGCAATCCATTGATAACATAAGTATTATACGGGCTTTTAACCTTTAAATCCTGATATGTTAAGGCGCGTTTTAAGTTATATTTTCCATCCGTTACGGCATATAAAGCTGTCGGGTCGGATTGAAGTTTCATTCCTTTATTTAACCGGTTTATAAAAGCTGAAGCAATTAACGGCATTTCTTTGCTTAAGCCTGCTTCTTTTTCAACAACAGAGGCTAAAATAACAGCTTCTTTTTCATCCCTTAAAGGAACAGACTTATCCCTTGTTTCCCATAAAGATGCAACTGTTCTGTCCATAGCGCGTTGCATTCTTAAAATCAATCCTTCCTTTGAATCACCCCAGGAATAATGATAAGTATCCGGCAATAAAGTTCCGTTTCTCGGGATAAAATGAACAGTTCCTTTTAATCCTTTAGCCTTATCCAATAACTCAACAATTTGTTCAGAGGTTAACCCTTCCGGAACAACAAGCCGGCGGATATAAGTTTCACCGCTCACCAAAATTGTCATTACCATTTTAGGACTTGAACGCGCCGGAAAAGAATATTCACCGGCTTTAATTTGACCGGCATTTCCGCTAGCTCTGACTCCAATTAAAAAAATTGAAGGTGACTCAATAACACCCTCTTTTTTCAATAAATGAGCAACTTGTTTTAAACCAACACCTTTAGGAATCACAACCTCTTTTCTTTCTTTCAGAATCCCTTCCGAAACAAATTCATTATAGGTTGTAAAAACACTCCCCCCGATAAAAGAGGCGCCGATAAAAAGCAATAAAAAATAAACAATAATCCTATTTCTCATTTAATTCATCCTTTTTAATCGGCGCGTTTTAAATTATATTTTTTTAAAAATTAAAGATCCGTTTGTTCCACCAAATCCAAATGAGTTGGAAAGAGCATAGCGAACTTCTTTTTCTTTGGCTTTATTCGGAACCAAATCAAAGCCTTTCGTCTCTTCTTCCGGATCCATTAAGTTAATGGTCGGTGGCAACAAAGAATTATTCATTGCCATAATGGAATAAATAGATTCAACCGCGCCGGCAGCCCCAAGTAAGTGACCGACACAAGATTTTGTGGAACTCATTGAAACATTTGTGTTCCCAAAAATGCTTTGAACAGCTCTAAATTCAACCATATCTCCTAACGGTGTTGACGTCCCATGCGCATTAATATAATCAATATCTTCCGGATTCAACCCTGCTGATTTTAAAGCTCCTAACATGGCACGATATCCGCCATTTCCGCCCGGAGCAGTGATATGATAGGCATCCCCTGTCATCGCATACCCCACAACTTCGGCATAAATTTTAGCACCGCGCTTTTTCGCATGTTCATATTCTTCTAAAACAACAACACCGGCGCCTTCACCCATAACAAAACCGTCACGACCTTTATCCCATGGACGAGAGGCCAATTCCGGCGTATCGTTATAATGAGTGGATAAAGCTTTTGCTTGAGCAAAACCGGCAATCCCGACTTTACAAATTGCAGCTTCAGCACCACCTGCAATCATCACATCCGCTTCATTATTTTTAATAATACGGGCAGCATCTCCGATGGCATGCGTTCCCGTTGCGCAAGCTGTTACAACCGCATGATTCGGCCCTTTAAAACCATACTTAATGGAAACATGACCGGAAATTAAGTTAATTAAAGCTGACGGAATGAAAAACGGTGAAATTCGGCGCGGACCTTGTTCATTTACCAAAATTGAACCGGCTTCAATCGCTTGCAATCCGCCGATACCCGATCCGATTAAAACACCGGAGCGTTCCATTTCTTCTTCAGTTTGAGGGATATACCCTGAATCTTCAACCGCATCCGTTGCCGCACTCAAACCATACAAAATAAAAGGATCGACATGGCGTTGTTCTTTCGGTGATAACACTGAATCCGGCTGAAATTCGCCTTCATTATCCCCAACCGGAATCTGACCGGCAACTTTCGCCGTGAAATTTTCCGTATCAAATGCACGAATGGCAGAAATTCCTGAAACACCTTTCGTCAACTTGTCCCAGTTTGTTTGTAAACCGCGACCAAGCGGACTTAAAATACCCATACCGGTAATGACGACTCTTCTTGTCATATATCTATCCTTTTGTTTTGTATATTTTGATAAAAAAGGACGCCCAAAACGAAAGGACGTCCTTGTTTCTAATCCATTGATTATGCTTGTTTTTCAATGAAATCAACAGCGTCTTTAACTGTGCGAATTTTTTCAGCTGCATCATCAGGAATGGAACAACCGAATTCTTCTTCAAAAGCCATAACAAGTTCAACTGTGTCCAAGCTGTCTGCACCTAAATCATCGATAAAACTGGCGCTGTCAACAACTTTAGCTTCATCAACACCCAAGTGTTCTACAACAATTTTTTTAACGCGTTCTGAAACATTACTCATTATATATTTCCTTTTCTGTTATTTAACTTATTTTGTCTATATCAGACGAAATCAAAATGCTTTTAGCATATTTTTTTTCATTCGTCCAGCACTTTTTTTAATTTAAAGCAAATTCAATAAAAATCAAAGGGTTAATTTTGATATTTATTTCATTTACACCTTAAATCATTGCCATCCCACCGTTAACGTGAATGGTCTGACCCGTAATGTATGAAGATTCATCACTGGCCAAAAAGACGGCTGTATTTGCAATATCTTCAGCTGTCCCCAAGCGTCCCATCGGAACGCCCCTTAAAAGTTCTTTTTTCACTTCATCTGTTAAAGCATCCGTCATTGGCGTTTTAATAAAGCCCGGAGCAATACAGTTAAAAGTCACACCACGACTTGCCAATTCCTGAGCCATACATTTGCTCATGGCAATTAATCCGGCTTTTGAAGCTGAATAGTTCGCCTGCCCTGCATTTCCCATAACACCGACAACAGATGCCATACCGATAATGCGGCCGAAACGGCGTTTCATCATACCGGGGATAACGGCTCGGGCCAACTTAAATCCGGCTGTCAAGTTAATATCTAAAACAGCTTGCCATTGGGCATCACTCATGCGCATTGCAAGACCATCTTTTGTTATCCCTGCATTATTGACAAGGATATCAATACGGCCCATATCAGCTTCAGCTTGTTTAACCAATTCATTTAAACTATCTGAATCCGTTAAATTTGCAGAATATACAAAAACACGATCCCCTAACTCAGCTTGAAATGCTTTTAAAGTTTCCATGTTCATATCTGTCAAAGCCAATGTTGCCCCTTGAGCATGCATTTTCTTTGCAATTTCACGACCAATCCCGCCGGTTGCACCGGTAATCAAAGCCGTTTTACCTGTTAAATCAAACATTTTTTCTCCTTATTATAAAAAAACAGAATGATATTAGCCTCTTTTTTTTTATTTTGCAAGCAAACCTTTTCATTTGTCATAATTTAGTCATTATTTTTTTCTTATAAAACAAATTTATAAAAAAATTGACATATCTATTAAATAATGATATAATTTATTTTTTATTTCAAGTAAACAATATTAAAGGATATAAATGAGTTCTTCTTCCGATATATGTATTTCAGGTAACAAATCTGAACAAGGCGCCCTCCTTTATGGGTTAATGCATCCGCTTTTTGAAACAAACGAAGCAAAACGAGTTGTAAAACACTTTGAAAAAGAGGCCAAACAAGAATATAAGGATAAAAATATACAATTTTTATATATTTTTGCAAGCTTATTGAATTTAAATCCGAAAGCAAGGTTTTTAAACAGATTATATGAACATATTCCCCTTCAAGATAAGGAATTAAAAACAGTTGCGGGACTTCATATCCTTTCGGAACAAGGGAATTTAAGCCTTTCAGATGCCGTTAAAAAAGTCAGCATTCTGGATGAAGAGTTAAGTAAAAAAATTAAAGATAAAAATTTAAGAACCCTTACCATGATTGCCCTTTTAACTGAAAAAGGCGCCGATCCAGTTCCGCTTGCAAAGCATCTTTTTTGCATTCAACGAATTTTCAATCAAGAAAAACAAAGATAAGCAAAAAGGAGAGTTTTTTAAGCTCTCCTTTTTTTATGTCTTAAAATTTGACCTATTGAGTTCGAGGAATAAATAAGTTAGTGGCGAAAAAACTCTTCGAAACGGTCATTTTAAGTAGCTAAAATCAAGACTAGCCCCCCATTAAAAGTGTCCTTTATTCATTTTAGCGGATTTTTCACTTTTAATAGGAAGCTAGAATGTTCTTTTAGCTACTTAAAATTTGACCTCTAACTTGAGCATTCCGCTATGATCCTCATATTCTTTTCGATAGGTGCCGGAATATTCAAGCTTCAATGTCGTTCTTTCGCCAAGGTCGGCCTCGATACCGGTTGTGATTGTGGTGCTTAAGCGGTCAAGAGCTTCGCCGTTGACGGTGTAACTTGCGCCATTGGCAAGGGTGTTAAGGGCTGAGACATCATCAGAGATAATGTCATATCCAACGGTGACGCCGGCGATTGGGCGGATTGCGCCCATATTCCAAACACCTTTAACGCCGACTAAGGCCGTTAAGTAGTCGCTTTGAGTTCCGCTAACCGTTGTTCCAAGCGTATCCGTGTAGCCCTCTTGTTTGACGGAGAGA